>JBHELG010000136.1:0-12418 GCA_046263195.1 Nitriliruptorales bacterium
GACGGGGTAGGTTCCGGCTCGGTCCGCTCCGGCGGTGGCGTGCCGGCGGTGAGATCCGTCGTCTCGTAGAGATAGGCGAGCATGATCCCCATGACGTCGTGGCGGGGAGCGGGGAGGTTGTAGTACGAGTCGAGGGTGAGAACCTCGCCGGCGTGAACCGTGCCGATTGCATCCCAGTTACAGGCGGACATGGATTCGATGCTGCCTCGATAGGCGGGATTGCGTCCGTATGCGGCGAACGAGGTGCACACGGTCCGACCGCTGCTGTGGTTCGTGAGCACGGCCTTGACCCCGCCGTCATGCAGATGCCCGGCTGCGGAGATGAGACGGCCGGTTCGGGCCGAGGTCCACCGCCACTGGGTGCGTGATGGTCCGGCCGGGGCGGAGTACTGGGAGTCGCGGCAGTTGTCGACGTCGAGCCAGATGGGGGTGACGGGCTTCGTGTCAGGCGAGTTGGGCAGCCAGGTCGCGTCCAGCCTCAGGTTCACCGTCTTCGGCGTGTTCGTGTGATTCATGAGCTCGACGAGCAGTGTCCAGCTCGAGCCGTCCACGTGGTAGCCGAAACCGGGTACGAGCGTGGCGCCGGTGCGTTCATTGCCGGAGGCGAAGAAGCGTTGTCCCAGCCGCCCCACCACGGTCTCGGGTCCGCAGGTCACGTCGGGCTGCCCCGCTTGAAACCACACCGCGTGGTGGAGCATAACCCCCGTGTCGAGGTTCGCCGGGCGCCCGTCGGGATAGACGAGGTCGGGGCGCAAGGTCGTCAGGAAGCAGTCATTGCACGGTTTGGGCGCCTCTCTCAGCACGAAGTTGAGATGGACCTCCCCGATTCGGATGCCACCCACCGGCTGGCCTGCGGCCGCTGTCTCGGGCGGGGCGGGGGGGAGGACGAACGGGCCATAGGTGACCGTGGTCGGTGTACCGGTCTGTGGAGCGGCAGACGCAGCCCCGTCCGAGTTGGAGGCGGCCTCACCGTGGTCGTCGACGGGATTCTCCTGACCACGCCTGTGCCCGGATCGAGCCGTGTGGTCCCGCCCCGACTCCGCCTCCCGTCCGACGTTGCTCCCGTCGAGCACCTCACCGTCAAGGCCCGCCTCCGCTCCGGGCTCCTGAAGGGCTCGCCCACCGCTGAGCATGGTCCCCGACATGATCGCCGCTGCAGCGACGACGAGGGCGATAACAGCGACGTGGAGACCATGGCGCCTGAGTCGCTTCACCGGCCCCCCTCAGCCTGGTCCTCCAAGGTATCGCCGCAACATAGGGGGGCCTTGTGCATCGGGCGAACAAGGCGGACGCCCTGTTGGAATGAGCTACCGCCCCGCACTGAAGCTCCACGCCCCCGGCTCGTCCGCCTCGTCCTTGTTCAGTCGCTTGGCGAGGTGAAGGCCTTCGAGGGCGAACTCCAGCACGCTCGCCGCCGTTCCCGGGCTCTCGGCCTGGACGTCGAGGCGATCCATCAGACGCGACAGCCCAGCCACCTCGCCCCCGAACTGCGCGAGAAAATCGGCAGCCGGCATGACATCGCTCGTCTCGATCTTGAGCCCCCGGTCGAAGCGGGCCAGGAGGGGCGCGAAATCCTCGCGGCCGAGGTGACGACGCCACACGACGAGGATGGCCTGGCGCAGCAGGCGGGCGACGATCTCGGCTTCGTTACCCTCCTCAAAGGTGTCGAACTCGATGCGTCCGAGCGCGGCCGGAACGACCGACCACAGATCGACGATCCGCGGCACCGCCTCGGGTTCCCGGGTGCGAGCCGCGCGACGCACCGCGGCCGCGGTCAGCGTCTCGCGCGCCCCGATCGTGTAGCGCACCGACAGCCCCGATCGCTGGTTTACCTGGGGGCTGTGACGCAGTTGACGGGCAAGCTCGGCGAGGACCTCTTCGAGGAAGGGGGGGATCCGCACCTCGACCCCGCCAGGTGGCGGCAGCGACTCCTGGCGGGCGATCGTGATCTCGTCGGCGGCCTGCCGGGGATAGTGGGTCCGCACCTGGGTGCCGAAGCGGTCCTTGAGAGGGGAGATGATGCGCCCGCGGTTCGTGTAGTCGTCGGGGTTGGCCGTGGCGACGAGGAGGATGTCGAGCGGGAGGCGGATCTTGTAGCCGCGCACCTGCACGTCGCGCTCCTCGAGGACGTTGAGGAGCGCCACCTGGATGCGCTCGGGCAGGTCAGGCAGTTCGTTGATGGCGAAGATGCCTCGGTTCGTGCGCGGTACGAGGCCGTAATGGAGGGTGAGCTCGTCGGCGAGGTAGCGGCCCTCGGCCACTCGGATGGGGTCGACGTCGCCGATGAGGTCCCCCACCGAGGCATCCGGGGTAGCGAGCTTCTCGCTGTAACGCTGCTCCCGCTCGAGCCACGACACGGGCAGATCCCCGCCCTGCTCCGCCCGCAGCGCGCGGCAGCGGGCACAGATCGGGTGGTAGGGGTGACAGTTGACCTCGCAGCCGGAAACGACGGGGATGGTCTCGTCGAGAAGGTCGACCAGCCTGCGGATGATGCGGGTCTTGGCCTGGCCGCGCTCTCCGAGCAGCACGAGGTCGTGGCCGGCGAGGATCCCCCGTTCGAGTTCGGGGACGACGCTGTCCCTGAAGCCCACGACGTCGGGCAGAAGTGGCGTCCCGTCGCGCAGGCGCGTGAGGAGATTGCCCCGCAGCTCCTCTTTGACGCTCCGATAGGGGTAACCATCGGCCTCCAGCTCCCTCAGAGTGGCAGGTCGGGGCCCCGGATCGCGATGGCCCTGGCTGGGTGAGGCAGACGACTCGGCCGGGCGGGAACCACTCGGTGCGCTCATGGCGGGAAGGCTAGGCGAGCTCGGGACGCGATAGCGACCGAAGCCCTCACTCCCTGGGTGTCCGGTCCGGGGTGTCAAACGTCTCGTCGCGCCCTGTCTTCGGGCCGCGGCGAGACGACGGAAACGGGCGTGGGAGGCCCAAAACCGCCATTTCCAGGGGCCAGGCCCACTCGATTCGCTCAAAGAGGTTGGGTCGGTCAACCCTAGTGAGCAGACGAGAAAACGGTCATCCTGTGTCCTCCCACTACAGGGAGTTACGAAACGTGTCTGCCCGCAAGAACGACGAAGACGAGCTCATGACACCCGGCGAGGTCGCCCGGCTGTTCGGCGTGCACCCCAAGACCATCGCGCGCTGGGCAAGCGCGGGAAGACTCACACCTGCTCGCACCCTCGGAGGTCATCGCCGCTACCGCGCGTCGGAGGTGCAGGACTTGTGGCGGGAGATGACCTCACGGGAAACGCAGGACCTCGCCTGACCCCACCCTGGGGCTCAGCCCCGCGGTTCGACCCGTACGTTCCCCCCGTGGGGCATGAACACGCTCTCATGCCCATCGTCCCACGTGACGAGAATCTGGAGCGGCTCGTCTTGGACGATCTCCCGCACTACACCCTGCCGGGGAGGCTGACCCACCTTGTTCGAGTCGACGACGATCAGGTCGCCAGGAGTAAGGTGCATTCGGCTCCCTCCTGTGATGGGGCCACAAGACGAAAATAACCCCAGCAGGTTCGCCTGGCCAGGGGCTGTACGCAGGTTGCCGCGGGACCGGCGGTCGATCCGATTCGACCCTTGAGGCGGAGACACGGGCTGGGGGCTCGCCGTGCCTCCCGATCGGGGCCGCTGTGTCCCTATTCGGTCAGCTCGTCAGGAGCAGTCCCGGGGAAGAGCGGGGGACGGTCCCGGCCACGCCACAGCTCCTGGTCCACAGCCTGAAGAAACAATTCGTCGAGCATTTCGGGGGAGAACTCGAGCAGCCGCCACATCTCCACGGAGTCGCCGAGGTCGCTGCTCCAGCGAGCGAGAACCTGATCATCGTCACGGTCGAGCTGGACGAGCAGCGACCGGGATGGGCGCATCTGGATGGTCTGGACCTTCGCCATGAACTCCTCCCCTGACGCACTCCAACCCGAGCGGACGACGAGATGCTCCGGCGAGGTGACATCAACCTGTTCCGCGAGCCGCTGGAGGTGCTCGACGAGCTCCGCATGTCGCTTCCGGCGGGACTGGTCGAGCTCCCGCTCGCGTTGCTCGGCCTCGGCCGCCTGCGCCGCCCGAATCCTCTCCGCTTCGCGCTCCGCCTGCTCCTGCTCGAGCGCCAGCTCCGCGTTGCGGGCGAGCTTCGCCCTGAAGACGTCTTCGAACCCGTTCATCAGGGTCCCTCCCGCCTCCATCGCGTCTTGCAGGCCCAAGACCTCGACTACGACCTCCGACAAAATCAGGCCCGCCCGCCCCCGTCACGGGAAGCCTTGGCCCATCGGGCGGCTACGGCGACACTACCGCCGGGAGAAACGGCAACGACAGTGCAAAGGGCCAAGGTGGGGTCAGCTGTGAAACGCTGACAAAGCCAGTGCTACTGGAGTCCTTTTGGTGTTGTATCCCCGCGGCACAAGGTCGCACGAGGAAGGACCGTGGATGGCAAGCGGCGAAACCGCCCAGGCGCACACCGAGACGACTGACGCGACGAAGCCACAGGTCGTCGCCATGGACGATCTCAAGACGCTGGCAGGGCAGGACGTCGGCTGCAGCAGCTGGCGACGGGTGACCCAGGAGCAGATCGACGCGTTCGCCCACGCGACCGAGGACCACCAGTGGCTCCATGTCGACCCGGTACGTGCGCGCTCAGGGCCGTTCGGCCTCACGATCGCCCACGGCTATCTGACGCTGTCGTTGCTCCCGGCCCTGCTCAACGAGGTGCTCGAGGTCAGCGGCGTCTCGATGGTCGTCAACTACGGGCTGAACCGGGTCCGGTTCATCGCTCCCGTCCTGAGCGGTTCGAAGGTGCGTCTCTGCGTCCAATGTCAGGACGTCTCGGAGTTCAAGGGCGGAATGCAGGCTACGCTTCTGATGACCGTGGAGCGTGAGTCGGAGGAGCGGCCGGCGTGCGTCGCCGAGGTGATCTTCCGCTTCTACCGCTGAGCGCAGCTGCCCGACAGCTGCGTCGGAGGAAGGCAGGGCGCCATGTCAGCGCAGACTTCGCTCGCGACTGAGGCGAGCATCGCGGCACAGCGGGCCGCCGAGGCACTCGCCCCGGAGGCGGGCCTCGTGGCGGACGTCGACCCGGTCTTGATCGGCAACGCGATCCTCAAGACGACACGAGGGGCCGTCCAGAACCCCCTCGGGGTACTCGATGCGACGGCCCGTTGGGCCACGGGACTGGCATCGGCCGGTGTCGCCACGCTCCTGCGCACGATCGGGCGGGATGCGCAGGGGCCGCTCTCCCCCGACGACGACGACGCGCGATTCGAAGACCCGGCCTGGAAGAGCAACCCCTTCTTCTTCTGGCGGCTGCAGCGTTACCTGGTCGCCTCCCGGCTGCTCCGTGACCTCGTCGACGCCGCCGATCTCGACGGTACGAACCGGGGCAAGGCGGAGTTCGTCATTGAGATGCTCGTCAACGCGGCAGCGCCCACGAACCTTCTCCTGACCAATCCCACTGCCCTGAAACGAGCCTTCGAGACCGGTGGCCAGAGCGTGGCGAGAGGCCTGGCGAACTTCGTCTACGACCTGCTCCACAACGGCGGACGGCCCCGGCAGGTCGACCGCTCGGCCTTCACGGTCGGCGAGGACCTCGCGGCCACTCCTGGCAAGGTGGTGTTTCGCAACGACCTCATGGAGCTCATCCAATACGCCCCCCAGACGGACGAAGTGTGCGAGATACCGCTGCTGCTCAGCCCGCCGTGGATCAACAAGTACTACATCATGGACCTCGCTCCGGGCCGCAGCTTTGTCGAGTGGGCGGTGCAGCACGGCCACACGACGTTCGCGATCAGCTACCGGCAAGCCGACGAGAGCATGGCCGACGTCTCCCTCGACGACTACCTCATCAACGGCCCACGCGACGCGCTCGACGTCATCGCCGACATCACCGGCTCCGAGGTCGTGAACATCGTCGGGCTGTGCATCGGCGGCACGCTCACCGCGATACTCCTCGCCTACCTCGCCGCGACCGGTGAAAGACGGGTCAACTCGGCAACCCTGCTCAACACACTGCTCGACTTCTCCGACCCCGGACCCCTCGGCACCTTCACCGACCCCGACACGGTGGCGCGGATCGAGAGTCAGATGAGAGGCAAGGGCTACCTCGAGGGTTCGTCCATGCGCACGACCTTCGATCTGCTCCGTTCCAACGACCTCATCTGGAACTACGTGGCAAGCAACTGGCTGATGGGGGAAGACCCGCCGAAGTTCGACATCCTCGCCTGGAACTCGGACAGCACGAATCTTCCGGCCGCCATGCACAGCTTCTACCTCCGGTCCTGCTACATCGAGAACGAGCTCGCGCGCGGCGAGATGGAGATCGCTGGGACACAACTCGACCTGTCGAAGATCCAGGCCGATGTGTTCATCGTCGGGGCGAAGAACGACCACATCGCACCGTGGCGTTCCTCCTACACCTCCACTCAGCTGCTGTCGAACGCCGATGTCCGCTTCGTGCTCACCTCCGCCGGTCACATCGCCGGCATCGTCAACCCGCCCGGAGGCAAGCGGAAGTACTGGACTCAGGAGGAGTCGCCGCCACACCCCGACCTGTGGCGCGAAGGCAGCACGGA
Source organism: Nitriliruptorales bacterium (assembly GCA_046263195.1). Lineage (GTDB taxonomy): Bacteria > Actinomycetota > Nitriliruptoria > Nitriliruptorales > JAHWKO01 > JBHELG01. The sequence goes on from JBHELG010000136.1 coordinate 6,555, forward strand.
GGTCAACGAATCGTGGTGGCAGCTCTGGACCGATTGGATCGCCGAGCGTGCCGGGAGCAAGCGCGAACCCCCGCCCATGGGCAGTCGCAAGTACCCTGCACTGCAGGAGGCGCCCGGCAGCTACGTCCACGAGTAGCGCCTGGACTCGGGCCGGTCGGGCACGGGCACAGAAGCCCGCCCAAGCTGAACTGACATCAGCGCCCGCCAGGGCCGCGCGATCCTGCACCTGCGGCCCCTAGGGCCCCCGCCGCCAGCAGGGTACGAGCCGCCCCTGCCTCCCCTTTGGTTTGCATTCTTACCTTCTGCTTGATATACTTAGCACAGAGGCTGGAGAGCCCGGCCCGACGAAGGAGTAAGCATGTCGAATCAGCCCCAGACTGATCAGAACCCATGGGTCGAAGCGCAGGAGCGTTACCTGCAGACGGTGCGTGAGAGCCAGGAGGCCATCACCGAAGCCCTCTCGACCTGGTCGCAGTCCTTGTCGCAGGTCGGCCCCGAGGCGGGTCTACCGATCAACGACGTCTACTCCCGCTTCGAGCAGACGATCGACCAGATGTTCGATTTCTTCCGGCAGCTGCTCGACCACAACCGTGAGTTCGTGCGCAGCGTCCTGCAGGCCACGCGCCCGCTGGCCGAGAGGGCGTCCGAGCAGACCGAAGCGGCGACTGCCCGTCAAGGTGGGGGCCGGCAGAGCGGTTCTCAGCAGAGCGGTTCTCAGCAGACCACCGGAGCCGGCAGCCGTCAGAGCTGACCGGACCGGTTAGCCGCCACAGCTGATGGCCGCGGCCAGCATTCAGAGCCGAGCCGACCTGGCAGCGCCAGAGCTGTGTGATCTAGCTCGGTTTCGATCCGCCCAAAGGCTGCGGGTGAAGGAGCTGTACGCGTCTCGGCTCCTTCACCCGCTTCAACCCCCACCCCATGAATTGGCACCATGAAGAAGGAACGGAACGGACAATGGAGCGCGCAGCATGGCGCGCTGGGCCAGTTCATCCGTAGTCAGCGCAGACTCGCGAACCTCTCGTTGCGGCAACTCGCGCAGCTCACGAACATCTCGAACCCCTACCTCAGTGCCATCGAGCGCGGTCTGCACGAGCCGTCCGTGCGGGTGTTGAAAGCGATCGCGGAGGCGCTCGAGGTGTCGACGGAGGTGATGCTCCGCCAGGCGGGGTTGCTCGAAGGGGAGGACAGCGTCTCCTCACGCGAGCCCACGACAGAAACCGCCATCCGTATGGACGCGAACCTGAGCGAGGCCCAGAAGGAGGCCCTCATCCGCGTCTACCGCAGCTACGTCTCCCGGGAGGGCTGACGCGCGGGTCGGGCCAGCAGGCCCACGACTCCTGCGGTCTGCCGCCCGGGCGCGCCGCCGGTTTCGTGCGGTTTGTCCCGACAGGCTTCTCCCCGCACTAAGCTGGTCACGTTGCGGGTTACCGTAGGCTGCCGAGACCTGTCCCACCCGCCCGAGGCCCAGGCGACGCATGCGTGAACAGGCCAGCAACGGCGAGACGAGGCGCCCCAGCTCACGGGTCGAGCCGAGGAACGGGTCATCCCGGCGCTGGCGTCAACGTCCCGTCATGGCCAACCTGCTGTGGCTCGCCGCCGTCGGCTTGCCCATCCTCGCTGCGGTGCTCGCCTCCGTGGCGGTCGCGACCCTGCTGCCCTCCCCGTCCAGTGGCCTTGGGGCCCTGCTGTGGTGGCTCGCGGTGCTCGTCACCGCCCCCGTTGTGCTCGTCGTCGTCGGACGCGCGGCACGCCGGCTTCTGCCGCTCGCAACGCTGCTGAAGCTGTCGCTCGTTTTTCCCGACCGTGCCCCTTCCCGGTACGCGGTCGCCCGCGAAACCCACACCGTGGCGCAGTTGCGGCGACGCGCCGCCGACGAGGCCACCCCTGGCGCGCCCCAGAGGCCGGTGACGGCGACCACCATCCTCGCGCTCGTCACCGACCTTCAGCGGCACGACCGCGCGACCCGCGGGCACTCGGAGCGGGTCCGCGTCTACGTTGACCTCATCGCCGAAGAACTCGGCCTGTCGCCGGCGCGTCGTGAGCTGCTGGCGTGGGCCGCCCTCCTCCACGACGTCGGCAAGCTCGCGGTGCCCGCCTCACTGCTCAACAAGCCGGGTCCGCCGAACGACGAAGAGTGGTTGCGCCTGCGACAGCATCCCCAGGAGGGCATGCGGCTCGCGTCATCCCTGGGCGAGTGGCTGGGCAGCTGGGCCGACGGAATCGGCGACCACCACGAGCGTTACGACGGCACCGGCTACCCTCGGGGGCTTGCCGGGGAAGACATCTCGCTGGCCGGCCGGATCATCGCGGTGGCCGATGCCTTCGAAACGATGACCGCAGCCCGGCCCTACAAGCGCCCCGTCGGGATTCGAGAAGCTCGCGGCGAGCTTGTCCGTGCCGCAGGGAGCCACTTCGACCCGAGTGTCGTGCGGGCCTTTCTCAACGTGTCGGTTGCCCGGCTGCGCTGGACTCTGGGCCCGGTGGCGTGGCTCGGGACGCTCCCCTTCCTGCCGCGTTTCCGTCGCCTGTCCGAGGCGAGCGTGCAGGCGGCGTTGACAGCCACCACCGTGGTCGGAATGGCCGCCGGAGGAGTACTCACGCCGGCGCTCGGACCGTCCATCGAGGAACGTTCGGCCCCGCGAGTCGCGTCCGACTCTCCCGATGGCGGTGGGGTCTCCTCAGGGGCTCGACCGGGCGGGGCGCCCGAGTCTCCCCCACCTCTCCCGGACGCTCCACCAGCGCTGTTGGACGAGTTCACCGTGGGACCTATCGCTCAACCCCCGGCGCCGTCCGCAGCCGGACAGCCCGCCCCGGTATCGACCGTCCCGAGCCCGCCCGCCCCGGGTTCACGGCTCCCCCCGGGCCTCGGGAGAAGGCCCTGTGAAGCGGGCCCCCCACTGCCGCCACACGCTCCACCGCGCCTGTCGCGCGCGTTGACCCTCGCGCTCTACCTCGACGCGTGGGGGGAAGCGGACACCACCTCCCAGCCGTCGCTTCCGTTACAGCCGCAGGCGCCGATGCGGGGCCGGCTGGCGAACTACGACGTGGACCGCGATTGTGCCCCGGGCCTGCGGCTGCGCCCGACCACACGTGGGCGCTCCGAGACGGATGCCGCCCGGCGTGCGACGTGGGTGACGAAGTTCGACCGTCTCGGCGTCTTCGGCGGCCTGCCGAGTGTCACGTTCTGGAGCGCCCTCGCGGACTTCGCTCCTGGTCGACCCGCCCACATCGACGTGTTCCTCGATGCCTGCGCCTCGGACCTCACCCGCTGCCACCCGGTCGGCCATGGGCGAGCCGCGGACTCCGACTGGAGCCGAGGACAGGACGGATGGGTGGAGCGCACCGTCGACATCGGGCTGACCGCGGCCCTCGCCGAGGAAGACGACACACTCGTCCTGTCCTTCACCGCCGACGCCGCCGCCACTCCCACCGACCTGTGGCTCGCGTTCGGGACCCGTGACTTCCCGAGTGTCCTGCGTGTTCCCACGCTGCTGCCCCCCAACCCGCTGCAGGATGGGCTCGCGATTGCGCCTCCCAGCTAGGGCTGGTTCGCGCGGCGCGACACGAACGGAGAACCGGCCTCGTCGCCTGGCCGGTCCCTGGCTTGTGCGGACGCTGCTGGCCGTGACCGTGATGGTTGCGGCCTGCGACCCGACCGCCGTACCACCACCCCCACCTTCGGGCTCGGAGGGGATTCGCACGCCCCCTCCGATCCCGTCGGAGGACGCCGAGGTCCTCGTCGGCGCGGGAGACATCGCCTGGTGTGACGGAGTCGGCGACGAGGCGACGGCGGCACTGCTCGCTCGCATCCCCGGCACGGTCGCGACCTTCGGTGACAACGTCTACCCCGACGGCACGCGCGAACAGTTCGCTGCCTGCTACGAGCCGACCTGGGGCCGCTACCTGCGGCGTACGCGACCTGCACCCGGCAACCACGAGTATCACACCCCTCAGGCGCGGGGCTACTTCGAGTACTTCGGCAGGCGGGCAGGCGAGCTGGGGCGCGGCTGGTACAGCTACAACCTGGGACGGCACTGGCATGTGATCGTCCTGAACTCCAACTGCGACGACGTCGGGGGGTGCGGCCCGGGCTCGCCTCAGGAGCAGTGGTTGCGGGAGGACCTCGCCGCCCATGAGGACCGGCACGTCGTCGCATACTGGCACCATGCCCGCTTCAGCTCCGGCCGACACGGCAGCAGCACCGCAACCGCTGCCTTCTGGCAGGCTCTGTACGAACACGGCGCGGAACTCGTGCTGACCGCCCATGATCACTCCTACGAGCGGTTCGCGCCGCTCGACCCCGTGGGACGTATCGATCCCGACCGAGGGATCCGCCAGTTGGTGGTGGGGAACGGGAGCCCCAGCCACTACCGCTTTCCCGGCCCACCCCTTCCTGCCACCGAGGTCAGAAACGACGACACCTTCGGCGTGCTCGTGCTCACCCTCCTTCCCACCAGCTACCACTGGGAGTTCGTGGTGGCGGCCGGGGGAGGGTTCAGCGACAGCGGGCGGGCTGCAGTTCGCTAGGTTGCCGGTTGCAAAGCTTCCCTTCTGCGAGGAGAGGGCGATGACCCGCGCACCGCGAGAGACCTTCGAGCACCATCTCCAGGCCATCGCCGCCGCCGATCTCGACGAGATCGTGGCCGACTACAGCGATGACGCGATCGTCATCACCCCCGACGGTGTCCAACGCGGCAAGGACGGGGTACGTCAAGCATTCACGGAACTGCTCGACACCGTCCCGGACGCGGACTGGGACGTGCCCACCCAGATCTTCGCAGACGACATCCTTTTCATCGAATGGACGGCAGACTCGGAGAAGAACGCGATCGATGACGGCGCGGACACCTTCGTCTTCGATCAGGAAGGCCAGATCCGGGTGCAGACCCTGCGCTACACGTCCCGACCGAAGAGCTGAGGTGATGCGCCCGACACGGTCTCGACCCCTACGAGCTCGTAGCGGGGAGGGTGGAGAGGGCGTTCGGCGCGGCAGGTGAGCAGCTGCCCCTGCTCGTCACGATTCACGACGATCTCCGCGGTGAACAGGGTGCTGTGCGGGCCGGCGAAGGTGACCCTGACTCGACGTCCAGGGGCGGCTTCCTGTCCCATCACGGCCAGGTCGTCGGTGCCGAGCAGGCGAGCGTGCCGCCGCACGAAGTACTCGGCGGCCTGAACGTGGAACGGCAGGCCCGCACGCCCCCGGTAGTGGTCGAGGTCCACCAGGCCGCGCTCGTAGGCTTCGACCACCTCCAGCCCCTCGTCGCGGCCGACGCGCCCGTAGTAGAGGCCGTGAGGGAAACAGATCAGGTTCGCCGCGAAGCGGTCGCCCCCGATGTGGGAACATTCCCACGTCTGCTCGGGGCGGGCGCGGGTGAGCGCACCGGCCAGGGGCCGACCGAACTCCGCGCAGCACGCGTCGTGGCGCCCGTTCGTGCAGACGAGATACAGCCGCGTAACAGGACGTCCACCGACGCGTTCGCACAGACGTAGGGGGCTGAGGTCGAGGTCGAGCAGATCCTGCGGTGAGTCGACGAGGAAGCTGTCGATCCAGGGATCGGGGGGAGCCGAGCAGGCCACGAAGCACTCTCGCGCCTCGGTGGTGGTGCGTCCGTAGCGGCGTATGAGGACGAGCCGGGCGTTCAGGTCGTCCGCGACGCGCTGGAGTGCTGCCGCTGTTCGCTTGGGAAGCCGGCTCTCGTGGACCGCGTCACGGCCCCAGGGTCCGGGCTGTTCGAGCAGGATCCAGCGGCGCACGAGCGAAGCTGTGCCACACAACGGCTCTCCGCGGGCCAGTGCCGCCTGGGTGCAGCCGGCCCGCTCAACCATCTCGAGGACGACCCACCCGCCCGGCGGCTTCGCCGCCT
>JBHELG010000137.1:0-3266 GCA_046263195.1 Nitriliruptorales bacterium
GGTCCTCGGTCCCGGTGGCGTGGTGGCAGCCAAAATTTGGATCCCCATGAGCCTGATCATGAGGGAGACCGGGTCGGGCCGGCCCCGGGGCGTCGGCCCACATCGGGTCCGTCTGCTCGCAGGCGTTTTCGTCCACAGGTCTAACCTCGACCTCGGGGTCGGCGGCGGCGCTCCCCCCAAAGAACAAGCTTAGTGCCAGTGCCATAATTGCAAGAATCTTCTTCATCTCTTCTGACCTCCGAAGGGCCGAGACAGCATTCAATCTCCAGCGCGCGCCAGACAGTTGGAGCGTGCGGAGTACGCCTTGGTAAAGCTACGCCAATTACGAAAGGTAGGCCGATCAGTTCGCGCCGTGCCGCCGTACGTGCTTGCGCTAATTCGGGGCGCCAGGCTTGCTCAGCATCGCGCCTTTCACTGGGATGTCAAGAAATCGTCGTTTGCCGGGATCTACTGACCTGTGTATGTCGCTACAGGCGACATGGTCCGCCGGTCATGAGTTCGCGGGTACCGGCCTCCTCCCAGTCATAGGGAGCGGCGCGGACGGGGTCGTAGGGCTCGGGCGCGGTCACCTTGGCGGCCGCGACGAAACGCCTCACCCGCAGCGGGTCCTTGCGCCTGAGGCGGACCTCCACCCCCGTGGCCACGTCGACCCCTCAGCGGTGGACGCGGGCGATGGCCTCCGCCAGGTTGTCGGGGCGTGAGGCCCCCGGTCAGCACCAGGCCATGGCCATCGGGGACGCCGTCGGGGAGGCTCGAGTCGAACCGCGGGCCCGACCCCGGGCGGAGAGCGTCGATCATCACCGCATCGACCCGGCGCGCATACTGCCGGTACCCGGGCGGATGCACAACGGACGCTCCCTGGAGCGCTACGGGGTTGGCATGCGGCGGGGAACTGGCGCAGTCCGGAAGGCCTTGCAAGCGGGCGTGGGAGAAGAACGGGGCGAGTGCGACGGCAGTCGGGCAGCCACACGGTCAGCAGGCAGGCAACTCGCCCGGGTGGCGTCCGAGCCAGGCGAGGATCTCGTCAACGGCGTAGGTCCATCGGCGATGGAGAAACAGAACATGTCCCGATTCCGGCACCGTTCTCAGCTCCCGATCCGGTGCTGAAGTGAACAGCCCAAGCTCGGCAAGCCCTTCGCCGGACGGAAACAGAACGTCCCGCTCGGCAAGCAGGAGCAGTACCGGGAGCGTGATAGCGCCGATGACCGCGCCGGACGGTCGACCGATGACGGAGAGGATCTCGCCCGACGGAGTGAGATTGGCACGTCGGGTCTCCTCGGCCACGATCGCTGCGTCGGTGCCGGCCGAGTCGTAGAAGAGTTCGGTCCGATTTTCCGGGCTCCCGCCGAAGTAGACGTAGTTCGTGAGTAGAGCTGGGCCCAGCATCCCAGCCATCGCACCGAGCAGTCGGAGGGACGTGAAGTGCGTGTACCCGGTGGCGATGAGGACGTCGACCTCCCCGCCGCTGTTCGGGCTCCCGACGCACAGCTCTGCTATCTCGGTGCCCAGCGAGTGACCCACGAGTCCCACGTGAGTGAAGCCGAGGCCTGGTCCTCCCCCGTAGCTCCCACTGCGCAGGGCGGTCACGATCTGAGCCGTCACCGACGCGTGCGCTTGAATCGTGAGGTCTCGACCGGAGGGGCGACCCGAAGTTCCGTAGCCCAGTCGGTCGACGGCGACGACGGGATAGCCTGCGGATGCGAGTCGGTGGGCGGCGGAATAGTGGAGGCCGCCGGCTCGGAGGTCCCACACGTGCCGGCTCTGCGAGACGCCGTGAAGCAGCAGTAGGACCGAACTCGTGCAGCGGGGCGCGTGCGAAGGGCGGTAAAGGCTCCCGCGAACGATCCAGTCCGTTGGCGCTCCGCCCCCCGAAACCAATCCTCCGAGTAGACCGCCCAATAGACCGCCACTCGAAATCCTTACGTCAAACGACACCTCGTCAACCAGAACGCCGTTCGTCATCGTCCGCCCTCGAGAGTTCACCCGTCGTCCCTGAGACGACGCCCGTCCCCCAAGCTTACGAGGCCGTGCTCGGCGCCGAACCGGGGCGCGAGACGATGGGGGACAGGGGGAACCGAGCTGAGGACGAGAAGGCAGTGCTCATGGCAAACCTCGGCACGACCATGTCCCGGGAGGTGCGTCGTGTCGCTCTGGTCACGCCTGGGATGCGTCCGGAAATGCCGGAAGTCGAGCGCTCCTAGTTGGCCTCGGCCGTGCGGAAACTATCCGCCTGCATCCTTGTGTGCTCGGGCCCCCATGGCGCGGCAGCGGCCCACCACCTCCCAACCGCGACGTCGCATGAGCGGACTCCACAGCGCTGGTAGTACCGCCAGGGTCCCGACCCCCGCTGACGGTCGAAGATAGGCCCCGCCGTGTTAGCGGCCCTGGGGTGAGAGAAAGGTCAGATGTCATCCGGGCGGACGGTCCTCGGTGGACCTTGGCAGGGTCGGGACGTATGCGTAGAGTCGCCTCTCATCCGCAAGACCCCTGAGCTGATGAACGCCGCGGTCCACGAATCGGAGATTCGACGCACTCGCGAGGTTCACCGTGGTCTCTGACGCGAGAACCTCATTGGCCGCAGCCGCACTCATCACGCGTGCGGCCTCGTGTACGGCCAACCCTCGGACCGTCGACCCGAGGACCTGGACCTCACCGACGTGGACCCCCGCCCGCACGCGCAACCCCAACGTTGCTGCATCGCCGACGATCGCCGCCGCACATCGCAGAGCGGCCGCCGTGCTCTCGAAGGTCGCGAGCGTGCCGTCGCCCGTTGTCTCGAATTCTCGGCCCCTAAACCGCTCCAGCTGGGTGCGGACGGCTTCGTAGTGTCGGGACAGCAGATCGTGCCAGGCGACGTCACCCAGATGTCTCGCCCGTTCCGTCGATCCAACAAGATCGGTGAAAAGCAGCGTCGCGATGACTCTGTTGTGGGGTTCGAGCGCGAAGCCGGTGGTGGCCCGGACGCCTGACCACTCGAGCATCACGCAACTGGCGTCGCCGATCGTGTAAGCGTCATGACCCGGGGGGACGTCAAACACATCGTCGGGCCCGAGCTCCAGGCGCGTGCCGTCCCTGAACGTATGGCCTAGTGACCTGAGTCGCTGATCCGCGCGCAGTAGGCGGCCAGGCTGTCGAGGATCTCGTCGGCGGTCTTGTGCCAGACGAAGGGCCTGGGGTCGTCGTTCCAGGTGGCGATCCAGGTGCGGATGGAAGCTACGAGGTCGCGAACGGAACGGTGGGTGCCCCGCTTGATCCACTTGGTGGTC
>JBHELG010000138.1:0-7312 GCA_046263195.1 Nitriliruptorales bacterium
TTGGTGAACCGGACCGGAGAGAACCCGTCGATGTGGGCGAAGGCCCGACCGCGCCGCACGACGATGTGCACGCTGTTCTTGGGCACCGTCTCCCGGTAGGAGGCGGCAAGGGGGTGAAAGATCCGCCCAGCGACCGTGTCGCGGTGGAAGCACCCGCTCGCTTCCAGCGTCCGCAGGAACGCTGCCTGATCCTCGGCATCACGCCGCGCCGAACCGTGCGATTTCTCGGCTGATCGTTGTCCGCGCATGGGGCCCGAGGGTACATGCGGGTTGCTCCAGTCAGCAGGCGGGCGTACAGGCGCTGGGCTCGCTCGTGGCTGGCATCCCGACCGGCGAGGGACCAGCCTGCGAGCAGCCAGGGCGGCTACCTCGGTTGCGGCGCCCTCCCTGAAGATTCGCACGGCTTGTGCATCGCCGGCGTCGGTCGTGCCCTTGCTGCGGGCGAGCCCTCACGCGCCAGCATCCATCCGTCCACCTGTGCGCGCTCACTGCTCCGGAAGCTGGCAGCATCAATCCAGCATTAGCCCAGCCCCAAAGCATCAGCGTGTTACGGATGTGCTACGAGAAGTAGCACGCCGCATAGGCGCCGGCATCACCGCAGCATCAGTCCTGCATCACCCTCCCTGGATGGTGGGAGCACCTCACGGCTATTAGGAGGCCACGATGGAGAGGCAACTGCTTTCACCGGACGAGCCGAACGACCGCCGCGTCGCCGACGGACTCAAGCTGATCACAATTCCCGCCGCAGCCAAGCGGCTCGCGCTTTCGCGCTCGAAGTTGTACGAGCTAATTGCCGACGGCGAGTTGCCGACGGTCCGTATCGGCCGCGCCCGTCGGATCGCGCACACCGACCTTCGGGTCTTCGTCGCGCGCCGCCGGATCCTCGGATGAATCACTCCGGAGCAGGCGATCCAAGGCTCAGGTCGTACATGTTCGTGCTCCTCATCGCCCGGGAACGCTCGTCCGGATTCCCTCTCCCAGGAGTCGTGCCCGCCAGAGCGGAATGATCGAGGAGTGCACCGAAGATGGTGTGACTGCGTGAGCTGGTAATCTCGAGGTCTGGAGCGTCGCGCGGTGGCTGCAGCAACCGACTTCCAAAGTCGCTGGCGCGCTGGCACTCGAAACCGCCGGGGTCGTCAGCCCGGACAGGCGCACTGCGACGCGGTGGGGCACCCAGGCTCTCTGGCGGGCGGTGCGGTCGGCCGTGCCGCTGTGTGTGCTCCAGTCGCAGTCAGCCCATCCCAGAGCGCTGGTGTTTCCTACCCCTGGCGGGTTGCCGCGAGGAGCGGTGACAATGGCGTCGGCGCGTTCCTGGAATCCCACCGCATGAGGCGGTGGAGGGGTGACAGCGTCCGGCCCAAGTCGACCTCGGCGGCGGGCAACAGGTGCCGCAGTCGTGCTGGATTCCGGGCATGAAATCGTCAGGGCACAGCGCGCCTGAGGGTCCGCCGGAGACTCCGACTTGGAGATGCCCGACTCCACGCCTAGCGCCTGCACCAAGTCATCGACCGAGCGTGTGGAGACCCCTTCGACGTAGGCCTCCATCATCACCGCCAGAGTGCTCGGTCGATGCGGCGGCGCGGTTCGAGTAGTGAGGGGAAGAAGCTGCCCTTACGCAGTTTTGCCAGCCTCAATTCGACGTCGCCGGCCTTGGTGGACAGCGTCCGCGAACGTGAGCCGTTGCGATGAGTCGTGCGGGTCTCGCTGCGCTCGTAGCGGTCAGCACCGATCACCCGCTGTGGCCTCCGCGTCAATCAGCGCCTGCAGCACGAACTCGACCGCAGTGCGCACGACGTCGATGTTCCCGCCGGCCCTAACGGCGTCGAGCAGGGCGGACAGGGCAGACTGGTCAGTGGCCATCGTGTGAGCTCCTGTGCGTGCACTTGGCGGTACACGCCGAGCCTCACACGGGTGGCCCTCTAGCTCAGAGCAACCTCAACACCCCTCAAATCCCACCACTCGGGGGGACGGCTAACCAGAAGTTCTCAAGCTACAGATCCGGGAGCCGGTCAGCGATGTCGTCGAGTTCGCCAACGGCGGTGTAGTACTTCATCGTCGTGCTCATGTCGGCGTGACCGAGGAACGCCTGGGCCTTGCGGGGATGGACGCCGGCCTCGGCGAGCTGCGTCGCGACTGTTGACCTCAGGGTCTTCAGGGAGCCGTGGCGCACGTGTGCTTCCTGCTGGGCGCGGGTGAACACCCGTGAGATGTTGCGGGTCCAGATTGGGCCGCCGGTTCGAGTGGTGAACACGAGGTCGTGTTCGTTGCCCCACTCCTCGCCGAGGCGATCCGCCCACACCACCTGGCGGCCTCGCCACTCCTCGAGCGCCTCAACGACCTCGGCGCGCAACGGGGACAGTTCGGCGCGCCGTGCGCGACTTCGGGCGGACCAGTCGTCCCCACTTGTCGAGCTGCCACACGACGCTCAACCGTGGCCGGTTCCCGGTCAGCGTGACGTCACGCCAGCGCAGCGCGCACGCCTCGCCGGCACGAAGGCCGGTGCGGGCCAGGGTCAGGATCACGGGGTAGAAGTGTTCGTCGCGAGCGGCAGCGATGATCCGGGCCAGCTCGTCATCGGTGAACCGGTCCACGGGTAGTGGCTCGACGCCGACGCCGCCGCCGTAGCGAGCCACGTTGCGAAGCAGCCGGTCCTGCCGCACCGCCGCCGAAAGCGCCGAGCGCAACGTCTCGCGGAAGCGATTGACGGTAGTCGGCGCCATGCCCTCCTGCAGCTTGGCGTTGGCGAAGCGGTCGAGCTCAGCCACTGTCAGCTCACCGACCTTTCGGTTCCCGAGGGCCGGGATGAGGTGCTTCTCGATGTTGCTGCCGTAGCTCTTCAGTGTCGTTGCGGCCAGCGGGGCGCCGCCGGGCTTCCCCTTCGGAGCCTCGTGCTCGATCCACCAGCGCAGGTAGGTCGCCAGCGTCTGGTCGGCGATGCCGGCGGTCAGTTCGTCCGCTCGCTGACGCACGTCCACCAGCCACGCCTCGGCGTTGGCCCGCGTGGGGAAGGTGCGGGTCCGCCGGTCCCTCGAGCCGTTGGGCCGGACACCCAGGTCGATCTGGGCCATGAACCGCTCGCCCCGCTGAACGACGCTGCCGGTCCCCTGGCGCGCCCGACCCCGTCGCTTGCTCGCGGCCACCGCTGCCTCCTCATGCGATCCGCGGGAACGACGGTAGGCACCGACCCCGCCGGCTTAGGCAGCAATTAGGCAGCAGCTCTGTGGATAATTATGGACGGTGAGTGGGGCCGGACCCAGAAAATGCAGAGAACCGACAGCTAGGGCCGGTTTCCTGAAGTGCGCCGCCAGGGACTCGAACCCCGAACCTGCCGGTTAAGAGCCGGATGCTCTGCCAGTTGAGCTAGCGGCGCTGGCGCCCTCACCTTAGCGAAGGCGAACCACGCGCTGGCGAAACGTGAGTGGGGTGAGTGAGGGGACTCGAACCCCCGACCTCCTGGACCACAACCAGGCGCTCTAACCGAACTGAGCTACACCCACCATGAGGGAGAAGGACCCACGGCGATGCGGCGAATGGTACGGAGGGTCCGAGAGGGGGTCAAAGGAGTCAAAGGCCCAGGCCACTACTCGTATTCCGCGCCCGTCGCAGCGTCATGCTCGGTCCCTCGCCGCGTCTCGGTCTTGCGGTGGAAAGACGGCCGTCGAACTTTCTGTGAGGCGTCGAGAGGAGAGCAGGGCCGCGAGGCGGTCCGCGCCGACGTTGCCTCCCGATAGGAGCAAGCCGACTCGCTTGCCCTCGATCGCCAGGCGCCCGGTAAGCAGTGCGGCGGCGGCGCAGACGCCGCTCGGTTCGACGACGAGCTTGGTTCGGTCGAGGAAGAACACCATCGCCTCTACGATCTCGTCGTCTGTGACCGTGACGACAGCATCGACGAGGCGACGGATCACCGGAAAGGTGAGCACGCCTGGGGAGCGGGCCTGTAGGCCGTCTGCGATGGTGTCCGGCCGAGATATGGACACCCTCTCGCCAGCGGCGAGTGAACGCCGCGTGTCGTCAGCGGCGGCCGGTTCGACACCCACAATGCGGACCCCTGGGCAGCGCCTGCTAGCGGCGATCGCGCTGCCGGAGATGAGTCCACCTCCTCCAACGGGGACGACGAGCACGTCGATGGGGCCGACGTCCTCGATGAGTTCGAGGGCGGCGGTGCCCTGACCTGCCATGACGGCCGGGTGGTCGTACGGCGGGACGACTGTCAGCCCCCGTTCGTCCGCAATGGCCCGCGCCGTTGCCTCACGATCTTCGGAGGCGCGGTCGTAGGTCACGATTTCGGCGCCGTAGTTTTCCGTTGCGGCTCGTTTGGCGCGTGGAGCGTCTTCGGGCATGACGATCACCGCTGCCGTGCCCAAGAGACGAGCGGCGAGTGCCACCGCTTGCCCATGGTTGCCGGAGGAGTAGGCGACCACCCCTCGTTCTCGGTCGGCTTCCGACAACGACACGAGGAGGTTGTAGGCCCCGCGAATCTTGAATGATCCAGCCCGCTGCAGGTTCTCGGCTTTGCAGACCACGGTCGCGCCGGTCCAAGCGTCGAGCGTTCGAGAAGTGACGACGGGGGTGCGGTGGGCTACTCCTCGGAGGCGGTCGGCTGCCGCGCAGACGTCGTCGTAGTCGATCACGCCCTGAGGCTATCGGTCGTCCTCTCGACGCCGGCGAGGGAGGAAGTCGGAGCGCCATGTCCGGGGCCACTCCGCTCTGGCTCTCATCCCGGCGTTGCCCACGGCCGGCATCTACCTTGCGAGCCAGATCTTGCTGCTCTTGTGGCCGATCCCGGATGAGATCTAGTGTCTTGGCGATCCCACCGTCGCGCCCTTGCACCCTCTCCCGCTCAACTCGAGCAGGTGAAACGCCGACAAAGACTTGGAGCCCCCAGTCGACTGGAGATGATGCCGTGGCCTGGTTGGAGCTAGCCGTCCTTCCCCTGCTCGGAGTTTTCGCGGTCGTATCGGTACTGGCCACCTACTGGTTGGGCTACCGGGACGGAAGGTCGAGTTCGGGGAGTGGGTGCTGCCGCGGCGGCGGTGGCGACTGGTGGCTGCCTGACCATCCGCCGATCGATGGGGTAGAGGCTGACCGGACGCATCATCATTAGGGGAGCGGGCTCGACAGTCCCAGCGGGTTGGGGGGAAACGCGCTTCAGCTGGCACGTCGTGGACGCTTTGTCGGGAGTCGGCAGTCGTCTACAGGGCAAGGGATTGAAAGCGGTCCGTAGTCCAGTCCCTGCGGCGTTTGCCAGTCTGCTTTCCCGCTTCGACGAGCAGCATGGCTCGCGTGAGGTCGGACGACCTTCCTAGCCGTGCGTGCAGAGGTCGTCTTCCACGTCACCATCCTCATCGTGGTGCTGCTGTCAGCCGCATTCGGCGGTTGGGTGCTGGGTCGCCTGCTCAGCCGACAATCCCGTTTCGCTCGCCAGCTCGGGCTCCTGATCGGCACGGTGGCTGCCGTGGTCTCTCCGATCCTTCACGCTTTGGCACCGCTCGTGTGGGCTGGACTGCTTGGGACTGCCGCGGGCTACGTCACGGGTCGAACTCGCGTCCTGAGGATGCACGGAGGACGCGGGAGGTCGTGAGGACGCGCTGAGGACGGATGATGAGCTTGGTGCCGGTGAGGTCGTCGGGCGGCTCCGCGAGGAACTCGCGGGTGAGATGCACGAGATCAGCCCTGGACAAGAGCAGAGAGATCGTCATGCCGAAGAAGCCGTCGAGTGAAGTCCTGGTCGAGCAGGGGATCCTCAAGCGGACCTACGAGGACGGTGCCGTGCGCTACGTCTCCCGCTTCCGAGACCCGAGAGGGAAGCAGCGGAGCAAGTGCTTCCGTCGCCTGACGGATGCGAGGAAGCATCGGAGGGAGACGGTCGTGGCGCTCGATCGCGGGGAGTGGTCTGACCCCAAGCGACAGGAGCGGAAGGTCGAGGAAGACCCGACCTTTGCCGAGTGGGCTGAGCAGTGGCTGACGACCAAGCGAGGGCGCAAGCAGAAGACCCTGGCCGGTTACTGATGGCACCTCGATGCGAGAGTGCTGCCCGTCTTCGGTGAGCGTCGCCTGTCGGAGATGAGGCGTGCTGACGTCGAGGCGTGGGTCGCTTCCCTGGACGAACCCGGGCTCTCGCGATCTTCGACCCGCCAGTCGGTGCAGGTCTTGTCCGCTGCGCTGAAGGCAGCCGTTCGCGATGACATCGTTACGCGAAACGTCGCAGCCGAGATCGAGCTGCCGAGAGGGGAGAAGACGGAGCGGCGCTTCCTGACAGAAAAGGAAGTGTCACGGCTCGCGGATGCCATCGCCCCCGCCTATCGCGGTCTCGTGCTCGTGCTCGCCTACGGCGGGCTCAAGGTTCGGAGAGGCGGTGGCGCTGAGATGCGGCCACTGCGACCTGCTTCGCAAGCGCCTCCTTATCTCCGAGTCAGCTACCGACGTCGGCGGTCGCCTCGATTGGGGCGACACGAAGACCTCCCGAGAGCGGGCGGTCTCCGCTGCCGCAGTTCGTGGTCGAGGAGCTGGCTGCCCACCTCACCTCCCGCCCGGCCGACCCCGAGGCTCTCGTCTGGACATCGCCGCAGGGTGGACCGCTGCGCTACTCCAACTTCATGAAGCGAGCGCGGGCCGTCGATGCTGCCCAACTCGGCCGCCTGACCCCTCACGAGCTACGGCACACTGCGGCCTCGCTGCTCATCGCCGAGGGTGCGTCACCGAAGAGCGTGCAGGCTCAGCTCGGGCACGCCTCGATCACCGTCACCCTAGACATCTACGGTTATCTCTGGCCCGAGCACCTCGACGACGTGATGGCGCGCTTCGACGAGCGCCATCGAGGGAGAGAGGCGGGCTGACGACCAGGGGCCGGGCGAGCCAGTGAAGTTGCGGAAGACCACGCTACTCCCGCTCACCCAGCCTCCTCTTCTGTGCTCGCGTCCTCCCGCGTCCTCCCCCGATCAGGAAGACGCGTGGAAGGCACAGCCTCAGTGTGACTCAGTGTGAACGGGCGTATCTGCCTGTCACCAGCGGCAGACGCGACGAGCGCTGTGAGGGCTTGACAAGTGGCCCGTAGAGTGCGATAGCGACCAGAATCCGCAGGATGCAAGCTAGGGGTGGAGCGCCCGGCGGGATTCGAACCCGCGACCTTCGGATTAGAAGTGCATGAAGGCCGCCTCGCCGACCTGCAGCGATGCGGCTGGTTGAGCGATGACCTGTGAAAACACCTTTCTGTCATTATCCATCGTCTTCTACGTTTCGTAACCTTCTGCGACCCTCTTGCGACCCACTCCTCGCTCCTCCACTCCCGCGTCGAAGCGACCCAGGTCGCTAC
>JBHELG010000139.1:0-5197 GCA_046263195.1 Nitriliruptorales bacterium
TCTCCAACCAGCTGCTCACGAGGTCACCTGGGTTCGGCGAGGAACTCCGCCGGCGACACGATCCTGATCTCCCCCCAGCGTTGGAGCGCCAGGAGATAGCGGTCGCCGCTGACGACGACCTCGGCACCACCGGCCGCCGCAGCTTCAAGCACCCGGTCCTCGGCTGGATCCTCGGCTATGACCGCGAGTTGCTCGGTCGGCTCGACCAGCTCACCGATGCCCACCAGCTGTCCGACGACCAGCGCGCGTGTCGAGGACGATCCTCAACTAGTGCCGTTTCACGCAACCTTGGACGGGTAATGGTCGATGTCGGGGCTGCGTCGGATCTTGGAGTTGATGGCGAAGTGGCGTTTGGGGCGGGCGCGGGCGTTGCGCCAGCGGAGGTAGCCGCGGATGGCGGCGTTCTGCTCGGTGTGGCTGGTGTAGTCGGCGCCGTTGAGGGTGAAGTAGCGCAGTGCGGCGAACTCGGACTCGATCCAGTTGAGCCACGACGCGTAGGTGGGCAGGAACACCATCTCGACATTGTGGTCGTCGGCCCAGTCGCGGACCTCCTTGCGGCGGTGGGGCGAGAAGTTGTCGAGCACGATGTACAGCCGCTGGTCGGGGTATTTGGCGCGCAGGATCTTCAGGAACGCGAGGAACTCCTGCCAGCGCTTCCGGTGAGTGATGCGGTAGGTGATCGTTCCGGTGGTCAAGTCAAGCGCGCCGAGCAGGTGGCGGACTCCGGCGGTGCGGGTGTAGGTGGCCCGAAACCGTGCCGGACGGCGCCGGCGGTACCAGCCCATCCCGCCACGGGGCTGGAGGTTGAGGGGCCCGAACTCGTCGCAGCAGATCACTCGCCCCTCGGCGGGGGGATGGTCGTAGAGCTGCAGGATCCGGGACTTTTTGGCGTCGAAGTCGGGATCGGGCGAGGCCTTCCACGTCTTGGTGCGCTGGAAGGTGATGCCGCGCCGGCGCAGCAGCCGTCGGATGGCTTCTGGGGAGACGTCGCTGGGGAGGACCCGGGTGGCGACCAGGTGCTCGTGGAGTTTGGCGACCGACCAGGTCGTGAACGGCTTGCCCAGGGTCTGGGGGCGGGTCAGGGCGATGCGACAGATCTGCTCGGCCGTGGCGTCATCGATCTTCCCCGACCGGCCCCCGCTCCATTTTGGGTCCAGCGCCGCGAAGCCGTGCTGGTTGAAGGCGTGAATGACCTCACGCACGTAGTCGTCGGTGCCCTGGATCAAGCTTGCGATGTCGTTGGCCGGTCGGCCCTGAGCCGAGGCCAGCACGATCATCGCCCGACGCAGGCGCACACGATTGCGGCTGGTTCGGGTGATACGCACCAGCCGCTGGCCCTCCTCGTCAGACAAATCGCGGACGAACACTTCCGGTTTGCGTGGCATCGACACCCCTCCAACGTCCTGACAGCAACCGGTGGAAGTGTTCGACACCAGCAACAGAAGTTAACTCATTTAACACCGCAACGTTTTGTGGAACGGCACTAGCAGCCCAGCTCAGTCGAGCTCGCGCAGGTCCACCACAGCGCCGTTCTCCAGGTCGCGGTCCAGCAGCGCCCAGATGCCGCGTGCGGCCTCTTCCGGTGGCACGAGCTCACCGCTCTCGTGGCGGTCGATGAACTTTCCGACCGCCGGGAACTCCTCTTCGGGCGTCTCGCGGATCTGCTCCTGCATCGGTGTCTCCACCACGCCGGGGGCAACCGCGACGATCCGGCAACGCGAGCCGCGACGGGCCCGCTCCGCACCGACGATCCGCACCCACTGCTCGACCGCGGCCTTGCCGGCCCCGTAGGCGGACCACCCCTCGTAGACGCTCGTGGCCGCCCCCGAGGTGAGGATGAGGAGGTGACTGTCGAGGTCGCGATCGTCGACCGCGCGGATGAAGGCGTCGCCGAGGATCTGAGGGGAGGCGCTGTTGAGTAGCACCTGCTGCGCGTAGCCGGCCGGGTCCTCCTCGCCGGAGAAACCGATCGGGGTGAGTGTCGCCGCGCAGTGGACGAACACGGCCCGCTCCCCCTGGAAGGAGGCGAGCTCCTTGGCGAACGACTCGGCCGCTGCCTGCCAGCCGCTCACCTGGGAGAGGTCAGCAGCGACGTGCTCGAGCCCCGGGGCGCCCGAACGGGAGATGTCGATCACCCGAGCGTCGTCGAACGGGACGGTATCCGCCAAGGCCCGCCCGATACCGCTGGAAGCACCGGAGATCCAGACCAGGGTTTCAGCCATACCGTGACCCTACCCGCTGCCCGCCAGGAACCGGCACGGACGTGCGTCCTGCCGCTGGGGTGCCGCCGGCCTTCCTCGCTCCCGATCCGGCATACTGGAGGCGCCATGCCGACGCTGTTCACACGCATCATCCAGGGTGAGTTGCCCGCCCGGTTTGTGTGGAAGGACGACACGGCGGTGGCGTTCCTGTCGATCAACCCCCTCAAGGACGGGCACACGCTCGTCGTGCCCCGTGAAGAGGTGGATCACTGGATCGACGCCTCGCCGCAGCTTCTCGACCATGTCTTCCGTGTCTGTCATGCGATCGGGCAGGGACTGCAGCGGGCGTTCCGGCCGACCAGGGTGGGGCTCATCATCGCCGGCCTGGAGGTGCCGCACCTGCACACCCACGTCGTCCCGATCGACGGTCCGGACGACCTGAACTTCGCGAACGCGGACGGCAACCCCGATGAGGGGCTGCTGGATCGCAACGCCGAACGCGTCCGCGAGGCGCTGCGCGAGTTGGACTACGACCACGTGACGGAGTAGAGCCATGGGATCCCTCGACGTCGGAGGCCGGCTGCCCTCTCTAACCTTGCCGGCGCTCGCCTCGGAACGCTCGATCAACCTCCGCGGACAAGGCCGCCAGTCGACGGTCCTCGTCCTGCCGCACCCGGACTGCTCGGCCTGCCGCGCGGAGCTCGAGGAGTTGGCGGAGCGGACCGACGAGCTGGACGACTGGGACGCGACGCCGCTGGCGGTGGTCACCGAGGCCGACCGCGAGCTGGCCGACGCGCTGCCCTACCCGGTCCTGCTCGACGACGATGGCCAGGCGCACGCCCGCTGCGGCGTCGCCGAAGGCGAGGCCGCGCTCGTCGTCGCCGACCCCTGGGGCGAGATCTACGAGGTCAGCCGGTCGGACGACGACCACGCCTTTCCCGACGGGGACGAGCTCGTCTCCTGGGTCCGCTACCTCAGCATGCGCTGCCCGGAGTGCGGGGTGCCGGACCGGCCGCTGACCGGCCGGCTCGAAGGCCCCGTCGTCTGACCGGTCGCGCTAGCCCGGGCTCGCCGGACCCTGTCTGGCACGTCACGAGGGCGGGTTGCTGCGCGTATAAGGGTGTCCTAACCTCGAGGAAACGCCTGGCACATGCGGGGATACGTGCCTGAGATCGTGCTGCGGCAGCGGTAGAGGCGGTCGTGTACGTCTGCCACTGCCGGGTCGTGACGGACCGAGAGGTCCGGGAGGCTATCCGCTGCGGTGCGCGGGACGTCTGCGCCATCGCGGAGTTGTGCGGGGCCGGGAGTCGCTGCGGCGGTTGCTTGCCCGCCCTGCGGAACCTCCTGGCCGAAGCCGGTTTGCCCCTCGACGACGTGGTCTCGGCCCGCACGCTCCGCATGCGACTGCTGGCGCGTCAAGCCGGCCGGTGCATCACCGTCGCGGAGGCGGCCGAGGCCGCCATCGCCCACTGAAGCGATCCGCTCGAGCGGCACGGATGCGCTCGACCGTCGGGGGCGGCCGGCGGCAACGCGGCGGAAAGCGCGTAGCCTGGGGCGTGACCGCACGAT
Organism: Nitriliruptorales bacterium; assembly: GCA_046263195.1. Taxonomy (GTDB): domain Bacteria; phylum Actinomycetota; class Nitriliruptoria; order Nitriliruptorales; family JAHWKO01; genus JBHELG01. The sequence goes on from JBHELG010000139.1 coordinate 3,771, forward strand.
GGGAGCGCCATGAAGGGAGACGACCGCGTCATCGAGTTCCTGAACGACCATCTGAGCGCCGAACTGGCCATCATCAGCCAGTACTTCCTGAACTCGAAGATGCTGGCGGACTGGGGTCTGCCTGGACTGGGCAAGGTGTTCCGGGACATGTCCTTCGACGAGATGCGGGACGCCGAGCGGCTGATCGAGCGCATCATCTTCCTCGAGGGCCACCCCAACCTGCAGCGTCTCGGCACCATCGAGGTGGGCGAGGACCCGCACGAGCAGCTGACCATCGCGATCGGCTGCGAGAAAGACGCGATCGACCGGCTGCGGGGCGGCGTCGAGCTCTGCATCGAGGTCGGGGACCATGCCACGCGTGAACTGGCCGAACGGATGCTGGTCGAAGAAGAGGGGCACCTCGACTTCCTGGAGACCCAGGTGGACGCGATCGAGCGGGTTGGGCTGCAGAACTACCTGGCGAGCCACCTCGCGCTCGAGTAGCCATGCGCGGGGACGTCCAGTCCCCCGCCTCAGGAGGGCCGGCGACGCTCAGTCCTCGCCGTCAAGATCCTCGAATTCTTCCCCGTCGTCGAACTCGTCGACTTCGAGTTCGGTGACCAGCGCCTCGACTTCCCTGGCCATCTCGACGTCCTTGTCGGTGACCGCGTCAGCGCTGTGGGTCCGGAACGAGACGACGACCTTGTCGTAGTAGATCTCGAGGTCTGGGTGGTGGTTCGCGTCTTCGGCGACATCCGCGATGTCGTTGATGAACTCGATGGCTTCGCGGAAGGAGGACAGCGCATAGGTCTTCGTGATCGCCTCGCCGTCGAACTCCCAACCCGGAAGCTCCGCGAGCGCGCCCTCGATCTCCTGGTCGCTGAGCGTCTCCATGGCGGTATCGAAGCAGACCGACTCGCGCCCGTCACGGGCCCGGCAGCCGCTGGTAGCGTCGCCGTGCCCATTGGCGGGTGCTGCCTGCGCCGGACTGAGGACGCCCGTGGAGCTCGACGAGGCACGCCGGTTCCTGCGGGAACACCACCGGGTGGTCATGGCCACCTTCCGCGCGGACGGCGGCCTGCAGATGTCTCCTGTGCTCACGACCGTTGACGGCGAGGGTCGGGCGGTCGTCTCGACGCCGGAGACGAGCATGAAGACCCGCAACCTGCGCCGCGACCCGCGGACGTCGCTGTGCGTCATCACCGAACGGTTCTTCGGGCCGTGGATCCGGGTGGACGGCCGGGCCGAGATCGTGTCCCTGCCCGCGGCCATGGAACCGCTCGTGGACTATTACCGGCGGGTCGCCGGTGAGCACGACGACTGGGACGATTACCGGGCGGCGATGCACCGCGACCAGCGCGTCCTGGTCCGTATCCGGATCGAGCGGGCCGGGCCCGACGCGAGCGGCTGACCGACCCGGCTAGTCCTCCCACCACCAGGCGAGCCCC
>JBHELG010000140.1:0-7171 GCA_046263195.1 Nitriliruptorales bacterium
GGTCAGGTGTCCAGCGTGCCGAGCGGCGGGGTCTCCACCGGCGGTGCGACCACGCCAGTCGCCACCACGGCTCTGATCGGTGCCCTCCTCGCCATGGCGGCGATCGGGGCCGGTCTGGGACGGGCCCTCGCTCGCTCCTGAAACACGGCGGTAGGTGAGGCGACATTGACCTACGCGCGGTGGGCAGCGGTCGTCCTCGCTGCGGCAATGGTCGTCCTGGCTGCCGCGTTGTTCGTCGGGCTCCCCGCCGCTACGTCGGTGGGGAGCACCCGACCACCTCGAGACGTCCCCCCCGTCGCGCCCTTGGGCGCGGCGGGGGAGGCTCCGGTAAGTGCGGCGGGGCTACCCGCCCCGGCGCCCGGTCCGGTCGCCGCGCCCGAGCGGGTGCGGATCCCGGCGATCGGCGTCGATGGGCCTCTCATCCCGCTGGGCTTGAACCCTGATCGCACCCTCGCCGTGCCCAAGAAGGCGAAGATCGCAGGCTGGTACACGGGGGCGCCCAAGCCGGGCGAAGTCGGACCGGCCATCGTCGTCGGTCACGTGGATCTCGACGGGGCGGCCGGCGTCTTCCAGCGTCTGCACCAGCTGCGCCCCGGAGACCAGGTCGAGTTCCGCGCGCAAGACACGGTCACGGCCACCTACGTCGTCACGCACACCGAGAGGGTCGCGAAAGAGGCCTTTCCGACGGCGAAGGTGTATGGCGACACCCCGGGTCCGGAGCTGCGACTCATCACCTGTGGTGGCGTGTTCGACAACAACAGCGGCCACTACCGCGACAACGTCATCGTCTACGCGAAGGCCGTGCGGTAGACGCAGGCACATGATGCGCCGCTCTTGGGGGTACTCGGCTAGCTCGCGTTCCCGACTGATCTTGAGTGCTGTCCGTACATGCAGGAAGGCGCAGCGCTACTCTCCCAGGCGTCGCGCAACGCCCTCGGGCTATCAGGAGCGTGACGACTCGGCAGGAGGTGGCGGTCATGTGCGGCATCATCGGCGTCACAGGCCGGGAGGACGCACTCGAGGTACTCGTCAGGGGGCTGGCCCGTCTCGAGTACCGCGGCTACGACTCCGCCGGCGTCGTCCTACAACATTCGCGTGGCCCCGGTGGGGGGGCGCCCAGGTCGGGTGAGCTGCGGGTCGTCAAGCGGGCCGGGAAGCTCGACAACCTGACCCGAGCCCTGACCGGGCGACACCTCAGCGGCCGCACCGGTCTGGGTCACACCCGCTGGGCCACGCACGGTGAACCCAGCGACCGCAACGCCCACCCCCACACCGACCCGTCGGGAGTCGTGGGTGTCGTCCACAACGGCATCATCGAGAACCATCAGGCGTTGAAGGCCTCGCTCGGTGAGCGTGCGTTCGCGTCGGACACCGACACCGAGGTCGTGGCTCACCTCGTTGCGGACGCCTACGACGGGGACCTTCTCACCTCCGTGCGGCAGGTCGTGCGCCGCCTCGAAGGCTCGTACTCGCTGTGCTTCACACACGCCGCCGAGCCCGACGTCATCGTCGTGGCCCGGCGGGCCACGCCGTTGCTCGTGGCGCATGCGGACGGAGCGGGCTACTGCGCCTCCGACGCCGCTGCGCTCATCGCCCACACGAAGCAGGTCGCGGCGCTGGGTGACGATCAGGTCGCCCGTATCACCCCGGAGGGCTATGAGGTGGTCGACCTGTCGGGGGCGCCAGCCGAGCCGCACCGCTTCACCGTCACGTGGGACATGTCCGCGGCGGAGAAGCAGGGGTTCGCCCACTTCATGCTCAAGGAGATTCACGAGCAGCCTCAAGCGGTGGCCGACACACTGCGTAACCGCATGCGGGAGGGGTTGCTGCGACTCGACGAGCTCGGGGTCGACGAAGACGAGTTGAAGAGGGTGGACAAGGTCTTCGTCGTCGCGTGCGGAACGTCCCTTCACGCCGGGATGATCGCGAAACTCGCGATCGAACACTGGGCTGGTGTTCCCGTCGAGGTGGAGGTTGCGAGCGAGTTCCGCTACCGCGACCCGATCCTGAGCGAGCACACACTCGTGCTCGCGATCAGTCAGTCGGGTGAGACCATCGACACGCTCGCGGCCGTCAGCCACGCCCGCGACCAGCGCGCGAAGGTCGCCGCGGTGACCAATGTCGTCGGTTCGACACTCGCCCGCGAAGCTGACGCTGTTCTCTATACGCATGCCGGCCCCGAGGTGGGGGTGGCCGCGACGAAGACGTTCGTGACCCAGATCGTGGCGTGTGAGCTCTTCGCGCTCTACCTGGCCCAGATCCGTCGCTCACTCTGGCCTGACGAATGTGGCGACCTCCTGAAGCGGTTGCGGCAGCTGCCCGGTCAGATCGAAGAGGTGCTGGCATGCGACGAGGAGATGCGCGAATTCGCCGCCCGCTACCGTGACGTCAACTACACCATGTTCATCGGACGTCACGCGAGCCTGCCCATCGCATACGAGGGCGCACTGAAGCTCAAGGAGATCAGCTACCTCCACGCTGAGGCCTTCCCCGGTGGAGAAATGAAACATGGTCCGATCGCGCTCATCGAGCAGGGCAGCCTCGTCGTCGCCATCGCACCTCGCGGCCACGTGTTCCCGAAGATGGTGAGCAACATCCGCGAGGTGAAGGCCCGCGGGGCGCGGGTCCTCGCCATCGGTACGAAGGGGTCGACCGCTGACCTCGAGGAGGACGCCGACTACCTCGTCGCGATCCCCGAGGCCCACGAACTGGCTGCCCCGGTCCTTGCTATCGTCCCCCTCCAGCTGCTCGCCTACCACATCGCGACGCTTCGGGGCGAAGACGTCGATCAGCCGCGCAACCTGGCGAAAACCGTAACCGTCGAATGAGCTCCGCTCCTCCCCCCAGCCCATCCTCGGGCCCGCGTCCCGGTACCCGCTCGCCGCCCGTCCGAGCGGGTATCAGGCGCCCGGCCACCTCCCCATCCCAGCCGTCGGGCCGCAGCGCCGCGAAGAGTGTGGCGCTACTCGACGCCGAAACAGCGGCAGCTGGCGACCAGGCGGCAGTGGAGGCAGGCGCCACCTGGGCCGACCTCATGGAACGTGCCGCGGGCCACCTGGCACGCGGTGTCATTGACACAGCCGGGCGCCGTTACGGGCTGCGGGTCACGCTCGTCGTCGGCAAGGGCAACAATGGCGGTGACGGCTGGGGGGCTGCCAGCCGCCTCGCGGACCTCGGAGCATTTCCCCGCGTCATCGCGGTCGAGGGACTCCAGGCCGACATGTCCCCCGAAGCCGGCGCCAAGCGGACCCGTTACCTGGCATCGGGTGGGCGGGCGGACGATCTGGAGAACCTTCCCGACGCCCTCGCCTGGTGCGATGTGGCAGTGGACTGTCTACTCGGGACGGGGGCGACGGGCGCCCCGCGCGGGGCCGTAGGCGAGGCGGTGAGTTCCCTGCGACAGGCGGCACCGGGCGCGATCGTCGTAGCCTGCGACATTCCGACCGGGGTGCAAGGTGATGACGGGCTCGTGCCGGGTGAAGCGGTCCCCGCCGACCTCACCGTCACGCTCGGCGGATTGAAACGAGGCCTCCTGCTGCATCCTGGAGCGACCTATGCCGGCCGGGTCGTTGTCGGTGAGCTCGGGTCGTGCTACGAGACGCCGGAGGTGGCCTGGTCAGCACTGACCGCGGCCGGAGCAGCGCCGGGCTCCCTCCCGGCAGACACGGACAAGCGCGATCGGGGCGTCGTCCTCGTGGTAGCAGGGTCGGTCGGGATGGTCGGCGCAGCGATCCTGTGCGCCCGTGGCGCCCTTGCGGCCGGTGCTGGGCTCGTGACCGTGGCGGTCCCGCGGCCGGTGCAAGAAATCGTGGCCGGTGCGATCCCCCCGGCGATGACTCTCGGTCTCGACGAGCAGGACGGCGCTTTTTCGCCCTCGGCGGCGGACACCATCGCCGAGGAGGCCGAGCGCAGCGACGTGGTCGTGGCCGGGCCGGGCATGCGCTATTCGTCCGGGCTACGCCAGGTGGTCGGGGCGCTGCTCGCGCATGCGCCCCGCCTCGTGCTCGATGCCGATGCGCTGAACGCCTACCGGGGGGAGGGCCAGGCCCTCGCCGACCATGTCGGGGACCTCGTCATTACGCCGCAGTCGCGTGAGCTTGCCAGGATCACGCCCGACTTCGACGATGAGGACGCCTGGGAGCATCGTGTGGAGCTTGCCCCCGACCTGGCCTCGCGCTATCGAGCCACCGTCGTGGCGAAGGGTCCGGGTACGATCATCTCCGCACCGGACGGTCGGGTATGGGTGACCCCAACAGGTGGTCCCGCTCTGGGCGCGGGCGGCAGTGGTGACGTGCTCGCAGGAGCGGTGGCGACGTCGGTTGCCAGCGCAGAGGACGTGGCACTCGCCGTCGCCCGGGCTTGCTGGTGCCACGGCCTGGCTGGTGATCTCGCCGGTCTCGACACGGCTGACCGCTCGACGAGCGACGACGTCGCCGAGGCGTTGCCGTCCGCACTAGCGCTCTCAGCCGACCTCGCTCGGCGCCGACCGGCTTGGCCCTTCGATCCGCCCGGGTGGTCGGCGGATCGCACCCCACCGAACTTGGACGGCGAGGGATGGGACTAGTTCGTGGTGGGGAAGGCGCCCGCCGACCCTGCTCGGATAAGGCCGGGGCGGAGGCGCCCGGGAGTCCGCGAAGGCGACTTGTGGAAGCTGCGGCTGATCTGGACGGAACAGCCGCTCGGGTGGAGGCGTGGCCATAACCCTCGCGAAGGTTGTCCCGGTCGGCGCACGTCCGCTGCGACCTACCCGAGCCGAGATCGACCTCGACGCGATCGCCCACAACGTCCGCCAGCTCCGGGATCTGGTTGCGCCTTCCGCGGTCATTGCGGTGGTGAAGGCGGACGGCTATGGACACGGCGCCGTGCCGGTCGCACGCGCCGCGCTGCAGGCGGGGGCGGCTTGGCTTGCCGTAGCTCTGGTGGAGGAGGCTGAAGAGCTGCGGGAAGCGGGGGTGACCGCACCGATCCTGCTCCTCAGTGAGCCGACACCCGAGGCGGCACGCCGGGCCATGAGCGCAGACGTCGTCCCGACCCTCTACAGCCTTGGCTTCGGTGAGGCTCTCGCTGGCGAGGCGAGGCGTCGGGGTCGGCCGATGTCGGTCCATGTCAAAGCGGACACCGGGATGGCACGCGTTGGCGTGCCGCCTTCGGAGTGGGACGGCTTCCTGCGAGTTGTCCGGGGCTGGCCCGAGCTCGAGGTAGATGGCTTGTGGACGCATCTCGCGTGCGCCGATGTGCCCGGCGACCCGTCCGTCGCGCTGCAACTCGACCGTTTCGACGCGTTCATTCGGCTCGCGCACGAGCAGGGTTTGCAACCGACGCTCGTCCATGCCGCCAATTCGGCCGCGGCTCTCACGCTGGAGCGATCCCGCCTCGATGCCGTCCGACTCGGCATCGCGATATACGGCTGCCCGCCCTCTCCGGCCCTGGCCGGAGTCGGTGACCTGAGGCCGGCCCTACGGCTCGTCACCGAGGTGGCCTTCGTGAAACGAATCGATGAGGGAACCCCGGTCTCGTATGGCCACACTTGGCGAGCCCCCCACGATGGCTGGCTCGTGACCTTGCCACTCGGCTACGCCGACGGCCTGCCACGTCTGCTGTCGAACCGGGCGGACGTCCTCGTCGGCGGGGTTCGCCGTCCAGTGGTCGGTACGGTCTGCATGGACCAGATCCTGGTCTGGTGCGGCGAGCATGAGGTCGCAATGGGGGACGAGGTCGTGCTCATCGGACGCCAAGGTGCGGCCGAGATCACGGTGCAGGACTGGGCACTCTGGGCCAGCACGATCACCTACGAGATCGTCACGGGCCTAGGTCGCCGGGTCCCGCGCATCTACCGTGGTCGCATGGGCGAGCGCGGAGAGTAGGCCCATGCGGGAAGGGCCGATCGCCGCGGTCTGCGGTACTCGCTTCTGGCTCAAGTCGGCACGGCTTCGTCGGCCAGCCGTCCCTCTCCGCACCTGGAATCAACCGGAGAGGTGATCGCGACCTCCTCCGAGCGGCGAACGGGGACCTGCACAACCTGGGACTGGCCGTACTCGTGACTCCCTGACAACCCGTTGCGGGCGCGAGGAGGATGACATGACCCTCGGGATCGACGGAATTCGCATCGGCTGCTGGACTTCTCCCCGGGGCCCCAGCGGCTGCACGGTTGTGCTACCCCCGCCGGAGACGTTGGGGGCCATTGCGGTCCGTGGGAGTGCGCCTGGCACACGCGAGGCCATCGCGCTCGGTCCCACCGGCAAAGTGTCCGTCTGTCACGCTGTGGTGCTGAGCGGCGGATCCGCGTTCGGGCTTGCTGCCGCCGACGGGGTGGTGAGCTGGCTCGAGGACCGTGGCATCGGTTACCCGACCCGGTCCGCCGTGGTCCCGATAGTAGGGGCGGCGATCGTGCTCGACCAGGGCGTCGCCGACCGTGACGCCCGACCGAACCCGGCGGCGGGGCGTTACGCCTGCGATGCGTCCTCGCACGAGGATCCGCCCGAGGGCGGCATCGGTGCGGGGACGGGCTGTACGGTCGCAAAGGTGGGGGGTTTCGAACACGCCTGGCGTGGCGGGCAGGGAATCGCCGTGCGTCGGGTGAGTGGTGTGACGGTCGGGGCGATCGTGGTCAACAACGCCTTCGGTGAGATCGTGGATGAGCACGGCGAGTGGATCGCACGCTCCCGCGCCCCGCGCGACGTCCCCCGTTTTCCGGTGGTGGCGGAAGCCCAGATTGCAGCCCAGGCGCCGCGCCTCCCAGGTGGTGGCGGGGCCTGGACGGGCGGCGGGGGGGGCGGACCGAGCGAGCACACGGTGATCGGCTGCGTGGTCACCGATGCTCGTCTGAGCAAGCAGGAGGCCGTTCGGGTGGCGGATCTCGCCCACTCGGGCGTCGCACGTACCGTGCGTCCGGCTCACACCTCCCTCGATGGTGACGCGATGTTCTGTCTCGCAACCGGACAGGTCGATTCCCACCTGGATCTCGTGGCAGCCCTCGCGGCCGACGTGGTAGCCGAGGCATGCCTACGCGCCGTGCTCGCCGCCGTCACCCGGGACGGTTTGCCCGGGCTGGCGACCGAAGGTCGCCGGGAGGGCGGGATGTAGGTGGCTGGCGACCGAAGGTCGCCGGGAGGGCGGGATGTAGGTGGCTGGCGACCGAAGGTCGCCGGGAGGGCGGGATGTAGGTGGCTGG
>JBHELG010000141.1:0-12964 GCA_046263195.1 Nitriliruptorales bacterium
GTTCCCGCGGTCGTCGAAGGCCGCATCGCCACGAGCACGACGACCGCGACCGCCAGCAGGGGGACAACGACGGCGAGGACCCGAACGAGCGGAGGCTGCCTGGGCGTCTCGTTCATGTCCTCGGTCTGGTGGGGAGGGGAGTCTGGCAAACGTGACCCGCAGCCTACCCAGGGGCCGTCGAGAGGACTCGGGCGGCCTTCAGCCCCGCGGATTCATGAGCTGATCAACCGGTGCGTAGTCGTCCGTGAGGACGGGAGCGTCAGCGAGGAAGTGATCGAGTGCGTCGTCTGTCAGTGCAACTTCATCGTCCCCGCGCGCCCGGTTGCGAGCGAGGATGCCGGCAACATCGATGGGGGCGTCAGAGGCGACGAGGACGAAGTTACCGCCCTGGTCGCCCCGCAGTCTGGCCGGTGGAGCGAGTACGGCCACGTGCTGGAACACCTCGCCTAGCGTCTTCGCCTCGGCTCGGGCGAAGCCCAGCGGGGGGAAATCGATGAGGTTCATGACGTAGACGCCGCCGGGCCTGAGGCGAGCCTTGACCTCTTCGAGGAACTCCCGCGTGGTCAGGTGCCAGGGCACGGCAAGACCTCCGAACGCGTCGCCGATGGCAACGTCGAATCCGTGTGGGGGCAACTCGAGCAACGTCAGGCGCGCATCCCCGACCCGTACCTGCAGGCTCGGGTCCGTGACCAGCCCGAGTTCGCGCCGTGCGATCTCGACGAGCATGGGGTCGAGTTCGAGGACGAGGTTCCTCGAACCGGGGCGCGTCGCAGAGATGTAGCGCGGCAAGGTGAAGCCGCCGCCACCGATCGACAGGACTTCCAGCGGCTGACCCGGAGGGGCGACCGTGGCGAGCACGTCACTGGTCGTCCGGGCGTAGGAGAACTCGAGGTGGACAGGGTCGGCCAGGTCCACGTAGCTGTGACGGACGGTGTCGAGTAGCAGCAGCCGCCCTGAGGGGCGCCCCGAATCGGGTACCACCTGGGCGCAGAAGTAGGGACTCTCGTACTTGCACGGCTCCACCCTCGCCGCCGAAAGAAGGGCCGCAAAGACGGCAACCACCACGACCCAGGTCACCGCACCCAAGTCGGTCGGACGCAGAGCCCACCACAGGGCGACACCTACCAGCACCAAGGCGATGCCCAGCCCAAGCACGATGGTGTCACTGGGCAGCGCAGCGACGAGAAGGAAACCGGTCAGGAAGGTACCGACAATGGCGCCAGCCGTTCCGAGCGCCGCCAGCCTTCCAACCACCGTCCCCGTCTCGCGCAGGTCGTCGAGCTGAAGCTTCACGACGGTGGGACTGACGGCACTGAGCACGACGGCAGGAGCGAAGAAGCCCACGAAGGCAAGCACCACGATCGCCAGCGGCCCTGTGCCCTGCAGTCCCGCACCGAAGATGGCGATCCACACCGGAGCGAGAAGCGCGAGTACTCCTCCCCCAGCGACGAGTGGTCCGAGGAGGACCCGCGGGTTGATGCGGTCGCAGGCCCAACCTCCCAGCCAGCTGCCCAGGGATATGCCCGCGAGCACCGTGCCGATGATGCCCGTGTACGTCTCGAGTGACACGCCGACAAAGGGGGCGAGCATGCGCCCGGCGAGTATCTCGAGTACGAGTACTGCCGCGGAGGTGAAGAAGACCAGAAAACCGGCAGCAACCGAAGGCATCCGGCAACGGTACCGGCATGAGCGCCGCAACGAATTCCTACACTGCCTCGCGCGCATCCTGTCCCGCCCGCGGTCTGGCCAACCACGACCGCTCCCACCGAAGGAAGGACAGCGGGTGACGTCGCTGCATGACGGAATCGACGAGATTCTGATCCGGGAGGTCCTCACAGCCGCCCTGCGCGGCGGCGCGGACTTCGCCGAGGTCTACGCGGAACAGAAGCGTTCCCGCTCCTTGCGGCTCGAGGACCGTCGCATCGAGGAGCTCACCGCGTCACTCGACCTCGGAGCCGGGGTGCGGGTCATGTCGGGCCGGCACGTCGCCTACGCCTACACGAACGTCCTCGACCGCGACTCCCTGGTGGAAGCCGCAAGAGTGGCCGCCGCCGGCGTAAGAGGTGAGGCCGGGCGGGAGGCCGCCGACCTCGTGCGTCCCGGGCGGCGAATTGACCATCCGGTGAAGAAGCATCCCTTCGAGGCGGACCAACAGCGCCTCGTCGAACTGTCGGTCCGGGCCGACGAAGCTGCTCGAGACGTGTCTGGAGACGTGAGCCAGGTCGTGGTCATCTACTCCGATGCCGTCACCGACGTCATCGTCTCCAACTCGGAGGGTCTGTACGTCGACGACCGTCGCACCCGCACGCGCCTCGCCGTTCGGGTCGTGGCTTCGCGCGCCGGAATCATTCAGACCGGGTTCGAAGGACCTGGCGGCAGTGCGGGCCACGAGCTGTTCGACGACCACCCACCGGAGGATGTCGGTCGCGAGGCAGCTCGCCAGGCCGTGGCCATGCTCGACAGCCATCCGTCCCCGACCGGCGAGATGCCCGTCGTACTGTGGCGCGGTGATGGCGGAGTGCTCTTCCACGAAGCGTGCGGCCACGGCATGGAAGCCGACACCGTCGGCAAGGAGGCCAGCGTCTACGCCGGAAAGCAGGGCCAGAAGATTGGCAGCGACCTGCTGTCGGGCGTGGACGACGCCACCGTTCAGAACGGATGGGGGTCCTTCGCATTCGACGACGAGGGTGCACCGGCCCAGCGCACCGTCTTGTTCGACAAAGGTGTCCTCGGCGACTACCTCACGGATCGTCGCAGCGCCGCCCAGCTCGGCCTGCCCACCACGGGCAACGGGCGCCGGCAGTCCTATGCCCACCTGCCCATCCCCCGCATGACGAACTCCTACATCCTGCCCGGCGAGTCGGATGCGGACGAAGCGGTGACGAGCCTCGATCGTGGCGTCCTCTGCAAAGGACTCGGCGGAGGACAGGTTGACCCGGCCACCGGTGACTTCGTGTTCGGTATGACCGAGGCGTACCTGGTCGAGGGTGGGGAGGTGAAGCATCCCCTGCGGGGCGCGAACCTCGTCGGCAACGGTCCCGAGACGTTGAGACGCATCGACATGGTCTGCTCCGACTTCGGTCAGAAGCAGGGGATCTGTGGCAAGGACGGACAGAGTGCACCGGTTGCCTTCGGCACGCCGACACTGCGCATCGCGCGGATCACGGTGGGAGGCACGGGATGAGCCGGGCGCCGCACTCGAACGACCTCCTCGACCTCGTCCTCGCGCTCATTGAACGAGCCAGGCCAGGGGAACAGGTCGAGGCGTATGCCCTACGCCGGATTCAGACGGACGTGGAAGCGCTGCGCGGGGAAGTCGACGCTCTGTCCTCGGCAGAGACGCGTGGCGTGGGCGTCCGGTTGATAGCGGAGGGCCGGCAGGGCTACGCATCGACGGCGGTGGTGACCGAGAGCGGTCTCGACGGGGCGCTCTCGGAGGCTCGTTCGAATGCCCGGGTGGCCACGCCGGACCCAGCCAACGAACTGCCCGAGCCCGAAGAGCCTTCAGACGTCGGCGACCTCGTCCACCCAGGGGTGCTCGACACCCCCGTGGAGGAGAAGATCGCCCTCGCCGTCGAACTCGAGGCTGTCGCCCTCCGGATGGATCCACGGGTCCGAGGGGTGCGGCTGTCGAAGTACGGCGACACCTTCCAGGAGGGCGCGCTGGCGTCCACGAAGAGCCTCGCCCTTACAGTCGCGCGTACCGACGCCTGGGCCTACATCAGGCCTCTCGCCTCCGAGGGCGATGAAACCCAGACCGGCCTCGGGCTCACGGTCGGACGCGCGCCGAACGAGCTCGACATCGAGGGTGCGGGGCGAGAGGGCGCCGAACGGGCCCTGCGTCTGCTCGGTGCGACGAAGCCGGAGAGCCGCCGGGTACCGGTCGTCTTCGATCCCAGCGCGACCGCCTCGTTCCTCAGCGTGCTCGCAAGCGCCTTGTCAGCCGAAGCCGTCCTGAAAGGCCGTTCTCTCCTGGCGGGCCGGGTGGGCGAGGAGGTGGCCGCTGACGTGACCCTCCTCGACGACGGGCTACTGCCGGACGGTTTGGCGACCGCACCTTGGGACGGCGAAGGAGTGCCGCAGCAGAAAACCTGCCTCATCGAACGCGGGGTCCTGCGTTCCTTCCTCCACAACACGTGGACTGCGGGGCGCTTCGCTGATGAGGTGACGTCCACGGGCAACGCCGCCCGATCGAGCTTTCGAGCCTCCCCTGGTGTCGCCCCGACCAACCTGTACCTGGCCCCCGGCACCCAGGCTGCCTCCGACCTCCTCGTTCAGGCGGGCGAGGCGTTCTATGTGCAAGACGTCGCTGGGCTGCACTCCGGAGCCAACCCGGTCAGCGGCGACTTCTCGGTCGGCGTGACCGGACTCGCCGTTCGCGGCGGGGAGCTCAGCGAGCCTTTCCGGGAGGCGACCGTCGCCTCCACCATCCTCGATGTGCTCCGCTCGATCGTCGCCGTGGGGTCCGATCTGCGCTTCTATCCCTTCGGAGGGGCCGTGGGGGGTTCCACCCTCCTCGTCAGCGACATGGCGGTGAGTGGTCGCTGAAGCGGCGGGTCCGGGTGGCCTTCGAAGCGGTTGGAACCCGAAGCGCGCATCCCACTAGACGCTGCTGACCGGCCCGATCCACAGCGAAGCGACGGCGACGAGTAGCGCCGCAAGCACGAGGTAGCGTGCGAACCCGTTGAGCTCGTCGGTCGTCACCAGCCTCAGCAGGTAGCGCACGGCCCAGTAGCCCGACACCATCGCAGCGGCCATCCCCACCATCACCTCGGAGTCGGAGAAGCCACCCGTGTCCCCGGCGAAAACGTCCGGCAGCTCGAGAATCAATGCTCCCGCGACGGCCGGAATGGCCAGCAGGAAAGAGAAGCGGGCGGCAGCGAGTCGGGACAGACCGCGAAACATTCCGAACGCGATGGTCGAACCCGACCGGGACAACCCCGGGAAGAGGGCGAAGGCCTGGGCACCACCGATCACGAGAGAGTCGATCCAGTTGACGGTTGTCTCGTCTCGTCCCGGGTCGAACTGGGCGGCCTCGACGCGAGCCTGGTCGGTTCCTCGGCTGGCTTCGTGCGCTCCGTCAGGCATCTTCCCCGAGTCCAATTGGGAGGCGATGATGAGGTTCGCCGCTCGTCGCCGGCGTACGAGCTCAGCTGCGTAGAGCAGCCCTGCGGTCACCAGGAAGAATCCCGCCACCCACAGGGGTTGGGTGAAGGCTTCCTCGAAGAACCCCTCGAACAGCAGGCCGACGAGCGCGGCAGGCAGGGAACCGAGCGCGAGCATGGCGACGGTTCTGCGGGCCCGCTGGACGTCGCCGGCGACGACGGTTCCAACGCCCAACGATCGGGTCACGAGGTGCCACAGGTCGGCCGCGAAGTAGATGACCAGAGAGATGAGCGTGCCGGCATGGAGCGCGACGTCGAAGGCGAGGCCGGGCGACTGCCAGGACAGCAAGTAGGGCACGACGACGAGGTGACCGGATGACGACACCGGAAGGAACTCGGTGAGTCCCTGCACGACACCGAGGATGACGGCACGCAGCATGTGGAGCTCCGTTCACGGCGGTCGGCGGAGCGTAACCGCTCACCGCACGCCAGGAAGGAGCGCGACGCCCACCTCGCCCTGGGCTGCCGCTGCAGCCGCCGCAGGCGCCTCGTCCCGTCTCACTGCGATCCAGACGCGCCCAGCTTCCGCCGAGAGGATCCTGGCGTCGGAAGCGAGTCGGATAGCACCGCCCCCACGATCGAGCGTCATGAGGTCGACCTGCTGGCCGCTCCCGACCGTCACGCCGTCGGAAAGCTTCACCGACACTGCGACGTGGCCTGCGGGCAGCCCCGCCGCCAGCCCGGCCGCCGCGAGATGGGTGGAGGTGAGCAGACTGCCCGCCGGTAGCCCCATCGCAAGGTGCGTCCCCGTGATCTCGGAAGCTTCGCTCGGGCTACCGGCGGGTACGAGTCGAGACGGCCACGTCGCGACGGCGAGGTCGGCGCCTTGAAGGACGTGCCCGGCCGGCAGGTCGGAGCGGGCGACGAGCACTCCAGTGGGGGGGCCCCAGGGTGAGCGCGCCGCTCCCCGCCCGGCAACAGCGAGCACTATGAGCAGCGCCGCGAGCAGGATCACCAGGCGGACGCGGGGCGGGGCGTACGCCCACCGCTCGCAGAGTCGATCCAGCGCGGCAGGCAGGGCCGGAGGCGGACCGTGGAGGAGTCGGGCCAGGCGGGCTAGGGAAAGAGGGTGGTCTTGGCGTGCCCATGACCACCCCATGGACAATTCGCGGGAGGAGGTCGTCTCGAGAGGTGGAGGGGCTCCGGTCATAGCGGCAGGGGAGCACGTCGCGGTCGCCGTCGCAGCCACGCCCGGGTGAGAACTGTGGAAAGAGCAGGCAGGTCATGAAGTGACCCGTGCACCCTCGAGCGCGCTCCGGCAGGGGCAGGTGCGGTCGGTTGGAATGCGCGGGACGAGCTCCTCGAGCAGGCGGCGGAGATTGGCGAGGTTGGCCTGAAAGGTCGCGAGGATCTCAGCGGCGGACACGGGCGGTAGATCGGGAACCTGTTCCAGCCCCACGTCGAAATCTGTGACGAGGGCGACACCAACCGTGCAGCACTCGAGTTCACGGGCGAGAGCGACCTCGGGGTACTGCGTCATCCCGACGACGTGCCATCCCATTGACGTGAACCAGCGGGATTCTGCCCGGGTGGAGAAACGCGGGCCCGGGATGACGACGTTGGTGCCGCCATCCCGGTGGGGGATGGCGAGCTCGGAGAGGGCCTCGACGGTGGTAGCCCGCATCTCCGGGCAGTAGGGGTCGGCGAGGGAGATGTGCGTGACGTCCGGCCCATCGAAGTAGGTGTCCGGCCTTCCCGAGGTGCGGTCCACGAGCTGGTCGAGGACGACGAACGAGCCGGGCGGGATGTCAGCCTGCAGCGAGCCCACCGCGCAGGGTGTGATGACTCGGCGCACGCCGAGCGCGTGCAGAGCCCACAGATTGGCCCGGTAGTTGATGCGGTGGGGTGGGATGGGATGACCGCGGCCGTGACGCGGAAGGAAAGCGACCTCGCGACCTGCGAAGCTTCCGGTGACGATCGCGTCGGACGGGGCGCCGTAGGGGGTGTCGACAACCTGCTCGTCGGCATCCGTGAGCAGCTCATAGAGTCCCGAGCCGCCGAGGATCCCGATTTCGGCCACGCGACCCGCTCCTGCTCCAAAGACCTGTGCGCGGTCCACCGGTCAGTCCTGCCGGTCTCGGGGCAAGTCGAAGCGCTCTCTCTCCGAAACGGCCGCCCTTGCCCCCCGCCGGAGATGGGCTGCTAGGCGGACTTCTTCTCGGCCCCCTCTTTGGGAGCGGCCGCCTCCGCAGGCTTCTTCTTGGTCGAATCCGCAGCCCCGTCGGTCGTCGTTGCCGGCTCGGAGGACGATTCGCGCTCTCGACTGGACTTCGAGCGGCTGGGGGCGTAGTCCTTGACATGCCAGCCCGAGCCCTTGAAGACGATGCCTGCCGCGGCGAAGACCTTGCGCAGACGTCCGTCACAGGCGGGACAGACGGTGAGGGGATCGTCGCGAAACGACTGCACGACTTCGAGGTGCTCGCCGCAGTCGCGACAAACGTACTCGTAGGTTGGCATGGGTCGCGCTCCTCTGTTCTGGCGCCTGATCGTTGACCTGCGAGGGTACCGGTGGGCTGGCAGCCGGCCCTCGGGAGTGCTAACCGTCGCGAAGTATGGAATCTTCCCTTGCTTCGGGCAAGTCTCGCCTGGCCATCGTTCGCACCGCCCCCTCCTCCGTGACGAGGACATCGACCGCCAGATCGTGCGGATCGCGGGGGACGCTCGTGACGAGCTGCAACGCCAGACAGAACCCCACCCGCAGGATTCTCGCCGGCAGTCGCGCGAGCAGCCGATCGTAGTGGCCGCCGCCCTGCCCAAGCCTGCCCCCGCCGGTGTCGAAGGCGACCCCCGGTACGACGACGACGTCGAGTTGGTCCGCTGCGATCGACTGGCCGGGCGGCTCACGAACGCCCCGGAAACCGGGGACGAGCGCGGCGAGACCATCTACGGGTACGAATTCGAGCTCTCCCCCCACCACGCGGGGAAACAGCGGTTGAACGCCGCGGGCCAGGAGCCGCGGGATGGCCACGGCAGGGTCCGCTTCGTCGGGAAGCGCGGCGTAGAGGGCTAGCGTTCGGCAGACGGAGACCTCGGGCAGGGCGAGCAGGTGCTCAGCGGCGGCGGCGGAGGCAAGGGTCCGCTGTTCGGGCGGAACCGCCCGCCTCCGCTCGCGCACGACGCGACGAAGTGCGCGTTTGGCGTCGAGGGGGTTCCTCGCCATCTTGGACATGTCCTCGCTTCGCTGTGGTCTTCCGAGACCGGGAACGGGGCGTCAGCGTCGGATTTCTCGGCTGGTGTGGTCCCCGTCCTCTCCGGTCGATCGGCCCCGGCCCTGCCTGCTCGCTCGTCTACCCTCGAAACCAGGTGTTCCACGTCCACCGCGGTTTTTCGCCGTCCTCCAGGAGAGTCTCGTGAGCGATGCAGGCAACGCCTCTAGCGAATCTCGTGTCCGCAAAGCCGTTCTGCCTGCGGCAGGCTATGGCACACGCTTCCTTCCCGCGACGAAGGCACAGCCCAAAGAGACCATTCCCGTCCTCGATCGTCCCACGATCCAGTACATGGTCGAGGAGGCGGTCCGGGCGGGGCTCGACGACCTGCTGATCGTCACGGGTCGCAACAAGCAGGCGATCGAGGACCACTTCGACCGTAATCCCGAGCTCGAGGACGCTCTCGGCGAGAAAGGCAAGGAAGAGGAGCTCGAGGAGGTCCTGAGGTTGGCGCGCCTGGGCACGCTGCACTACGTGCGACAGCCCGTGCAGCGAGGGCTCGGCGACGCGGTGCTGCAGGCGAGAAAGCATGTCGGCGACGAGCCTTTCGCGGTGCTGCTCGGCGACGACATCCTCGATCCGGACGAGCCCTTTCTCGAGCACATGCTCGAGACGTTCGCACGAACCCGCCGCCCCGTCGTGGCCGTGACCGCCGTGCCCGAGCAGCAGATTTCCTCGTACGGCATCGTGGCGACCGAGTCGCGCGAGGCCGAGGGTGTGCACGACGTCTTCGACCTGGTCGAGAAGCCCCAACCGGAGGACGCCCCTTCGAACCTCGCCATCATCGGACGTTACGTCCTCACCCCTGACGTGTTCGACGTGATCGAGCGGACCGAGCCGGGCAGCGATGGCGAGATCCAGCTGACCGACGCCTTGAAGAGCATGGCGCAGGAGGAGGCGATCGTGGCGGTCGAGTACACCGGAGCGCGCCACGACGTCGGGGACGTGCTGGGCTTCCTCAAGGCGAACGTGGCCCTCGCCGTCGACCGCCCCGATCTCGGCAAGGAGTTCCTCGACTGGCTGGAGGAGTTCCTGCGGGCGCGTAGGGAGGTGACCTGACGAGCGTTCCAGCGAGCGGGTTCCGGGGGCTGGGACGCACCGAGGTCACGCCCGCAGATGAGCTCGAGGCAGTCGACGTCTACCGGGACAGGATCCTGTCCGAACTGACGGCCATCGAACCGGTCCTGCTCGACTTGGGGGACGCGCTGGGGCTCGTGCTGGCCGAGGACGTCCGCGCGCAGGAGCAGCTGCCGCCTTTCACCAACTCCGCGATGGACGGCTACGCGGTCGTCGGCTCCGCCCTCACCGGCGGTGACGCGCAACGTCCTGTCCGGCTGCGGCTCGTAGGAGAGGTCGCCGCAGGCGGGGAGGCCCCGCCTGCGGTGCAGCCCGGTGAGGCGGTGCGAATCATGACGGGGGCCCCCCTGCCGCCGGGCGCTGACACCGTCGTGCCGGTCGAGCTCACACGCGAGTCCGACGGGGAGGTCGCGATCTTCCGCGCCTGCCCCGTCGGGGCGAACGTTCGACCATCCGGCGAGGACGTGCGGGTCGGACAACTCGTGCTGAGCGCGGGACGACGGCTGCGCCCCGGTGACATTGCCCTCCTCGCCGCGCTGGGACGAGCCAGAGTGCGTTGCCACCCACGTCCTCGCGTCGTCGTCTTCTCCACCGGCAGCGAACTCGTCGCGCACGACCAGCCGCTTGCACCCGGCAAGATCCGCGATTCGAACGGTCCCATGCTGAGCGCACTCGTCAGACAGGCCGAAGCCATTCCCTTCGCGCCCGGGATCGTCCCCGACGACCGTGACAGCCTCCTACGCGCTTTCAGCTCCCACCTCGGCCAGGCAGACCTGCTGCTCGCGAGTGGAGGTGTGAGCGCCGGCGCCCACGACCACGTTCGTGACGTGCTCGGAGAGCTCGGCGAGGTCCGGGTGAGGAAGATCGCCATGAAGCCCGGCATGCCGCAGGTATGGGGCCAGGTCAAGGGGGTGCCCGTGTTCGGTCTTCCCGGCAATCCGGTGTCGAGCTTCGTATCGTTCGAAGTGTTCGTGCGTCCCGCTCTGCGCCGACTGCAGGGACGGAACGATCTGTTTCCTCCAGACATCACCGCTCGCATGGGCGAGGACGTCCATTCTCCAGCCGCGAAGCGCTCTTACCTGCGGGTGCGGCTCAGCCAGCAGGCAGGAGAGTGGACAGCCAGCCTGTCGGGGGGGCAGGGATCGCACGTGATCGGCGGACTGGTCGACGCGGACGGACTGGCGGAGATCCCTGAGGAGCGGACGACGGTACGAGCCGGGGAGGCGGTACGGGTGCAGCTGCTCGTCGGGAATTGAGGCGGGCGATGAGCGATTCCCAGAAGGGGCCGACCTCAGGGAGCGGCCCTGAGCGCGACGTTCTCACCCATTTCGACGAGGCCGGACGTGCACGCATGATCGACCTCGGAGGTAAACCGGTCACGGTTCGCTCTGCCCGCGCCCGCTGCCAGGTGCTCGTCAGCCCTGATACCGCAGCACGGCTGGTGGATGGCACCCTCCCCAAAGGCGACGCCGTAGCCGTGGCCCGAATCGCGGGGATCCAAGCCGCGAAGCGCACCGCCGACCTCATCCCGCTCTGTCATCCCGTCAGGCTCGATACGGCGGACGTGGACCTCGCCGTGGACGTCACTTCCGGAGTCGTGGAGCTCAGAAGCGAGGCTCGTGCCACCGATCGCACCGGCGTCGAGATGGAGGCGCTCGTGGCGGCCTCGGTGGCAGCCCTTGCCCTCTACGACATGGTGAAATCTGTGGATCGGGGCGCTCGCATCACTGATCTTCGGCTGCTCGAGAAGACCGGCGGGATGCGTGGCGACTGGCGCGCCCCGAGCAGCTGATCGGAGCTCAAGACAGCAGCTTCCCTGGTCAGACGGCAATCTGGACCTTCCATGAGCACCTGATCCACCCGGCGCACGGCGGCCCGCCTGCCATTCGGGGTGCATTTCGTGCACATCGCCCCACGTTGTGCGTGCGGGATGCTTGGGGGCGGTCACCTCCGGTGGTACGTTCCCGCGCGGCTTCCCCAGCTTGCACGAGTAAGGACACCCGTGAACGGAGCGCTGGTTTTCCTGCTTGCGCTGCTGTGGGCGCTTGTCATCCTGCCGGGCGCCCTGCGATCGCGCCGGTCGTCGCCGGCAAGCAGCGTCGGGACCTTCGAACGCGCGATGGACATCCTCGCCCGTCGGGAGAACAACGAGTACGGGGGGGATGGCCGCTACGTCTACGTCCCAAACGATGCCGCACGGATCAGCGGGGATCGTTCGGCACGGCAACAGGAGATCATGACCCGGCGCCGACGCACGTTCATCCGGCTTCTCGTCCTGACCTTGGCGAGCATGGTGATCGCGCTCGCCGGTGGCGGCGAGTGGTGGTTCCTGTTCGCGTGTGCGGGTGGGATGCTGTCCGGGTACGTAGCGTTGCTTCTGCGCTGGAAGTCACAGGCAGAGGAGGCAGCCGCAGTCGCCCGGGGTCGACCTGGTGCCGTGAGCGCTCCCCTGACTGCACCCCTCGCCTCGCGGGTCGAGTCGGTGCTGCCCGAGCGGGAACTGTTGCCGGTCGGAGCAAGCCTGACTTCGGCCATCGAGGCTGACAGCGGCCAGGACATGGGGTGGGACTCCCGGCCCGCAGTGCGCATTCATCGCTGGGAGGCATCGAGAACTTGACCCCTTCGGGGGGCACCTCCGATCTCTCTGGGATCGTCGAGCCTGTTCGGGAGCGATTTCTCGCCCGTCACGGGGCGCGTGAGAGCGCTTACGCCGCATCGCGTGAGGCGATCCGCGCGGCTGCAAACGCCATCCGTGCCATTCATCGGGAAGAGCGTGAGCAGGCGTATGAGCTCATCGCCGCCTCGCGGGAAGCGCTGGAGCGGTCCCTGGCGGCGGCAGGCCAACACCCGGAAGTCCTCTATGGAGGATTTGTTCAGGACGCCGCGAAGGAGTACGCCGAAGCGCGGCTGACGGCTGTGGCGATCGCGGATGAGCCCTGGCCTGATCCGGGTCAGCTCGGCATCGATGATGCCTCGTGGCTGCATGGCCTGGCTGAAGCGGTCGGTGAGCTACGCCGACGCTGCCTCGATCTCATCCGGCGTGAGCAACTGGCCGAGGCGGAACGCGTGCTCCGGGTGATGGATGACGTGCTTGCCTGCCTCGTCACGATCGACGTGCCTGACACCCTCACCCGTGGCTTGCGACGGGCGACTGACGGGGCGCGAGCCATCACGGAGCGCACCCGCGGCGACCTTACGGCATCGCTCGGTCAGAGAAGGCTGCGGGAGGCCCTCGACGCGCATCGCAGTGCGCTGCTTCAAGCCGTTCCCGAGGCGGGGGATCGCAGCAACGATCTCGGGGCCGGCAGCGGTCCTGGTTTGCCAGGGCCAGGTCAGGACGACCGAAATCGGTGACGAAGTCGCGTGCGGCTTCGAAGACGGCGGAGGTAGGCCGCCGTGACGTGCTCCGAGCGGGCCGGCCCAGTTGGGCTTCGGCTCGCACCCCGTCGCTCGCATCGATAGCATCGAAGCGCCCCCGGGGGTGTAGCTCAGCCTGGCAGAGCGCTTCGTTCGCAA
>JBHELG010000142.1:0-25068 GCA_046263195.1 Nitriliruptorales bacterium
CCAGTACGTGCCGTGGGAGTACGCGCGGGGTTACGTCGACGCACTGAGCGACGCGGGCGTATGGGAGCGTCGCGAGATTGAGACCTGCCCCCGCTGTCGCTGGCGCATCCCCGAAGGTCTGCGGGGGGCGAACTTCTGCGCACGCTGCGGCACGCCGCTGCTCCGTGAGCGTGTTCGACGTGCACTCGAGGCCCGCGTCTTGGGCCGAGAGTTCATCCATGGGGTACTGCGAGAGGCTGGTCTGCCCGGCTGAAGCCCTCTCGCTCCGGCCGCCGGCGTGACAGGTCGTGGGCTCGCTCTAGGGGTTTCAGTACTGTGGGGCCCTGTACCACTCCACCGTCTTCTGCAGCCCCTCCCGAAGCGGCACCGTGGCCTTCCAGCCGAGTTCACGCTCCGCGACGGTGGTGTCGGGGCGTCGGACTTCGGGGTCGTCCTGGGGTCGAGGCAGGAAGCGGATCCCGGAATGCTGTCCGACCGCCTCCTGGACGGCTTCGGCGAGGTCGAGGACCGTGATCTCACCTGGGTTGCCGAGGTTGACCGGGTCGGTATAGCCGGAGCGGAGCAGCCGCAAGAGCCCGTCGACCATGTCGTCGACGTAGCAGAGCGAGCGCGTCTGGGTGCCGTCACCGTGGACGGTGAGTGGTTCGCCTCGTAGCGCCTGGGCGATGAACGTCGGCACCGCCCGGCCGTCGTCGCGGCGTAGGCGCGGACCAAAGGTGTTGAAGATGCGTGCCACCCGGACGTCCACGCCGTGCGTCCGGTGGTAGGCGTAAGTCAACGCCTCAGCGAACCGCTTCGCCTCGTCATAGACACCCCGTGGCCCGATCGGATTGACGTGACCCCAATAGGTCTCCGGCTGGGGGTGCACCTGGGGGTCGCCGTAGACTTCGCTCGTGGACGCGAGCATGAACCGGGCAGACTTGGCACGCGCGAGACCCAGTGCCTTGTGGGTCCCGAGTGCGCCCACCTTGAGGGTCTGGATCGGGAGTTGCAGATAATCGGCTGGGGAAGCCGGGGAAGCGAAGTGGAGCACGAAGTCGACAGCTCCTGGCACGTGGATGTAGTCCGTGACGTCGTACTTCAAGAAGCGGAAGTCCTCCCGGCCGATGAGATGCTCGAGGTTGGCGGCTCGCCCGGTGAGCAGGTTGTCGATGGCCACGACCCCCACCCCCGCATCGACCAGCCTGTCGCACAGGTGCGATCCCAGGAAACCTGCCGCGCCCGTCACTACCGCTCGGCTCCCGGTGAAGTCCGGGTAGCCGGCCGTCATGGGATGACAGGAGGGCGGCCCAGCCCGTGGTAGCGGATGCCGGCCGCACGCATGCCCTCAGGGTCGAGAGCATTGCGACCGTCGATGACGATCGGGTAGGCGAGGACCGTGGCAAGCTCCGCTCCGGTGAGTGCGGTTATCTGCGGCCATTCCGTGCAGATCACGGCGGCGTGGGCGTCGAGGCACGCCCCGAGGGGGTCATCGATGCAGGCCACGTCTGGCAGCCACTCCTTCACCTTGGACAGCGCGACCGGGTCGTAGATGCGTACGGTGGCCCCTTCGGCCAGCAGCCGTTCGGCCAGCCACAGCGCGGGAGCTTGCCGCAGGTCATCGGTACCAGGCTTGAAGGCGGCGCCGAGTAGGGCCACGGTCTTGCCTTCCAGGTGCCAGAGCTCGGAGCGTATCTTGTCGAGCACGTGCTCGCGCTGCTCGTCATTGACGCGACGGACCTGCTCGAGGAGGTTGAAGTGGTAGCCGACGCTGCGAGCGAGGTGGAGGAAGGCGTCGACGTCCTTGGGGAAGCATGAGCCGCCGTACCCGAGACCGGCGTTGAGGAAGTGCGGACCGATGCGATGGTCGGCTCCCATTCCCTCCGCGACCGCTTGCACGTCGGCGCCAACCAGCTCGCACAGCCGCGCCACGGCGTTGATGAAGGAGATACGGGTCGCGAGGAAGGCGTTCGAGGCGTGCTTGATGAGTTCGGCTGTGACGAGGTCGGTCTCGATGTAGGGACAGTCGTGCTCAGAGAGCAGGGGCGCGTACACCTCACGCAGGGCAGCGCGCGCACGCTCGGAGCTCGTACCCACCACGACACGGTCGGGGCGCAGAGTGTCCGCTACCGCCTGCCCTTCGCGCAGGAATTCCGGGTTCGAAGCGACCTCGATGCGGGCACCGTTGCGGGCACGAGCCTGTTCGCGCTCGATGACATAGCTCAGGCGCATGCCCGTGTTCGCGGGAACGGTGGACTTCTCCGCGAGTACGAGATCGCGACGAGCGTGCAACGCTGCGACTTGTCCTACCCGCTCCACATAGGCGAGGTTCGGCGCCCCACCGGGCAGTGATGGCGTGCCGACGCAGACGAAGGCCACCTCGGCCTCGAAGAGGGCGTCGCGAATATCGTTGCTGAAGCTGAGCCGGCCCGCCGAGCGACCCTCGGCCACGAGCTCGGCGAGGCCAGGCTCGTGGAACGGGATACCCCCATCCTGGAGGACGGCGACTTTGTCGTTGTCGTCGTCCATGCCACAGACTTCGTGCCCCCAGCGTGCAAGGCAAGCCGCGGTCACGAGGCCGACGTGGCCGATGCCGATCACCGCGACACGCACCGGCTCCCCTTTCCGACTACTCACTGAGTGGAATCGGGACTTTACTGCCTGATGCTTGCCAAGGTTCCGTGTTCGCTGGGATTTTTCGGCGAGCTTCCCGAACAGGCCCAAGACCGCTACTACGACCTGCCTCATCCTGGCCCCAGGCCGCTACTACGACCTCTCTAGCAATATCAGCCCCGCCCGCCCGGAGTGGCGCGCCGAAGTCCATGGATTCCACGATCCCATCGAACATCGGGCGATACTGGTCGAACAAGGCCGGTCCGTCCTGCGAGAAGCGCGGCGTGATGGGCTGAAAGAGGCCGACGAGCTCGCGTGCCGGGATGAGCACGACCATCTCCCGGGTGAGGGTGCCGTTCGCGTCGTAAGTGAACACGAGACGGGTGGCGGGAGCCCCGTCGATCCTAAACTGGATGTCCTCATCAAGAGTGCCGTGCTGCTCGGCGACGAGGGCGCGCCAGGCAGCGGCCGTGGCATTCGGCTCGTGGGTGAAGAAGACCGCGGCCTGCAGGTCCGACGGGAAGTTGGGCGGGGGAACGGAAGCGTCGAGGTCAGGGAAGCGTGCATTGGCGATGCTGAGCCGCGAGTGGTCGAGTTCGTTGACGACCCATCCGGAGGGAAGCTCGAGTGTGACGTCGCGCCAGCGCACGTCCTCGGCCTGACCGCAGCCCCCGACAGCGGCCACGAGCACGACCAGCAGGGTGGCGAAGACAGGCCGAAACCGCCGGAGAGTCGACGTCACCCCGTGTGGCGTTCTCCCCTCCGGTCCCGCCGCACGCCACCGGTGCGTGCCTAACATTGGCCTCCTTGCGTGAGGAGCAGCGCCGTGAGCACCGCGGTTCGTGTCGTGGGCGTCAGAAAGGCGTTCGGGGACACCGTGGCGCTCGACGACGTCAACCTGGAGGTCGCCGAGGGTAGCGTCCTCGCGTTGCTTGGTCCCAACGGCGCCGGCAAGACCACGTTGGTCAAGATCCTGGCGACTCTGCTGGCGCCGGATGCCGGGACGGCCGAGGTGTTCGGACACGACGTCGTTGCCGAGTCCACCTTGGTGCGGCAGCTGATCGGGATGACGGGCCAGTTCGCGGCGGTGGACGAGCTGCTCAGCGGCCGGGAGAACCTGCGGATGTTCGGCCGGCTGTTCCACCTCGACCGCGACGACGCCGCCAATCGGGTCGATGAGTTGCTGGAACGCTTCGGCCTCGAGAACGCCGCGGACCGACTCGTGCGGACGTACTCGGGCGGGATGCGACGGCGGCTGGACCTCGCCTCCAGCCTCCTCAAACGGCCACGGCTGCTGTTCCTCGACGAGCCGACCGCCGGGCTCGACCCACGTAGCCGCCGCCAGATGTGGCAGGCGATCGGTGACCTCGTGAGCCAAGGAGCGACGTTGCTGTTGACGACCCAGGACATGGAGGAGGCGGGAGAGCTCGCCGAGCGGATCGCCGTCATCGACCACGGTCGCATCATCGCGGAGGGCACGGTTGACGAGCTGAAGCACAAGGTCGGCGGGCGCGTCGTGATTGTTCGGTTGGGCGATCCCGGCGACCGGGACCGGGCGGTCAATGCGCTGGTCGAGGTGGGCTGCGATGAACCGCACGAGGAGCATGACGAGCAGTTGGTCCTGCCCGTGCGGCGCAACGGGGTGGGTTTGGTGGCGGAGGCCACACGAGCCCTGGACGAGGCGGAGGTGCGGGTCACCGAGCTCGTGATGCGTCCGCCCACTCTCGACGACGTGTTCTTGGAACTGACCGGGCGGCCGCCTGATAAGCGCGACGACGAGGCCGAGCCAGGAGGAGGCGCGTGAGCGGCGCCTCCGAAGGAGCACCACTTCGCTGAAGCTAGCCAGACGACGGAGGTGATCATGTGAGTAGCGTCCAGGTCAGCGCTTGGCGGCAGGAGCTGCGGTGGGCCGTGCACGACAGTCTCGTCGTCAGCGCCCGCAACCTGTGGCACTTCGCCCGGCAACCCCGCCTGGTCGTGTTCACCACGATCGAACCCGTGATGTTCGTGCTGCTCTTCGCCTATGTGTTCGGCGGGGCCCTGAGCATGGCGCTGCCCCCCGGCACGTCGTACGTGGACTTCCTGTTGCCGGGCATCTTCGTCCAGTCCGCCGCTTTCCGTGCCGTTCAGACCTCCGTGGAGTTGGCGGAGGACCTGGAACGTGGCGTCATCGACCGCTTCCGGTCCATGCCCATGGCCCGCTCAGCCGTACTGATCGGCCGCACCGTCGCCGACCTGGCCCGCAGCACGTTCGTGATCCTGCTCATGGTGGCGGTCGGCTACCTGATCGGCTTCCGCTTTCGAGCCGGCGTGCTGCAGGCGCTGGGCGCGATCGGGGTCGTGGCGCTCTTCGGTTTCGCGCTGAGTTGGATCTTCGCCTGGGTGGCGCTGATTGCCGGGAGTGTCGAGACGGCCCAATCCGCCAGCTTCGTGACGATCTACCCGCTCGTGTTCGCAAGCTCGGTGTTCGTACCGGTCGAGACGATGCCGTCCTGGATCCGCGCGGTCGTGCAGTTCAGCCCCGTGACCCTCACCGCCAATGCTGCCCGCGACCTCTCCATCGGCGGTCCGGTCACCGCCGATCTGCTCGGCATGCTGGCCTGGACAGCCGCGATCGCCCTCGTCTTCGTCCCGCTTTCGGTCCGCCGCTTTCGGCAGGCCACCACGTGAGGTCACCCGCATGGGAGTGAGGCTGCGCGTGCTCACGCTCAACCTCTGGGGCGACAATCCGCCCCTCGAGAAGCGAATGGCCGGGCTGGTCGCATACCTCGAGCGCGAGCAGCCCGACATCGTGGCCCTGCAGGAGGTGGCCGATCTCGAGGACCGGACCCAGGCGGACCATCTGGCCGAGTCGGCCGGCTACCCCATCGTGCACCACGTAGACACCGGACGGCTCCTCTGGCCCGGCGAGGGTCTGGCCGTCCTGAGCAAACTGGACGCCGAACCGGCGACCACGGTCGCGCTGCCCCATAGCCCCGAAGACGCCCACCCCCGCGCCTTGCAGCAACTGGACGTGGAAGCCGCGGATGGCACCCTGGTACGGCTCGGCAACACTCATCTCGCCTTCCGCCTGGAATCCACTCGACTGAGAAGCGAGCAGACCGAGCGCATCCGAGAGGAGCTGGAGAGCTTGACCCAACCCGTGGTCCTCGTGGGTGACCTCAACGACGTGTCCGCCTCCGAGCCTCTGCGCGTCTTGTACGACGCGGGGTTCGCCGACTGCTACGCGTCCCTGCATGAGCACGAGTATTGGACCTTCCATCCAGCCAACCCCTACGCCGACCAGCAGGACCTGCTCGAACGGCGCGTCGACCACGTCCTCGCTCGAGACTTCGAAGTGATCGACGCCGCTGTGGTACTCACCGGCGAGGACGCGCCCGTGGTGTCAGACCACTTCGGAGTTCTTGCCACACTGCGGATCGACAAGGGCTGAGCACCGGCTCGTGGACGTCGGGGCGGCCCGGGCTTGACAAGATGGAGGGCTGAGAGTCACCGCTACCGAGACGTTGCCGCTTCTGGAGAAGCCGCAGTCTCCCCCCACAAGGTCTGCTGCAGTCCGGATGCCCGCGCGATACGGGTTCGAATGGCATTCCGGATGATCTCTTCGCTGCCGATGACGGTCACGCGCTCCTTGGCTCGGGTGACGGCCGTGTACAGCAGCTCGCGTGTAAGGATCGGGGAGGTCTCGTCGGGGAGGACGACGACGACGTGGCCGAACTGACTGCCCTGGCTCTTGTGGATGGTCATGGCATGGACGGTCTCGATGTGTTCGAGGCGGCTGGGACCGTAGGTCCGCACGCCCTGCGCCCCGCGGAAGGCGACCTGTAGCGAGTCTCCCTGTAGCACGACAACACCAATGTCGCCGTTGTAGAGCCGCAAGCCGGGATCGTTCTGAGTGACCAGCACGGGGCGGCCCACGTAACAACGCTCGATGGCATCGAAGCCGTCAAGGTCGTCGGTCAGCCATCGTTCAACCTGTGCCACCCAGGCATGCAGGCCGCCCCGCCCATGCCGGTGAGCGCACAGGATCCGCAGGCGGTCCAGTGCCCGCAGGGCTGCCATGGCATCACCTGCACTGGCTGCCCGCACCACCTCTCGATTGACTGCCACGACGAGCTCGCGCACGGGAGCAAGCGCGGGCTGGCGTCTGGCGTCATCAGAGACGGAAATCCAGCTCACGTCGTGATCGCTGGCACGGAGCACGCTCAGCACTGCGTCGGCATCGCCAATGTGGATGGCGGAGGCCAGGCGGGCGATGCCGGAGTCGACGCGAAAGCGCCGGACCCTCCCGAGGACGACGATGACGTCGTCAATCCCCTCCGCACGTGCAGGTGTCACGTGCTCGAGCGGCTCGCCGGTCGCCTCGGCCAGGTCGTCTCGGGCCGGCTCGCTCATGCGCAGCTCGTCTGCGGCAGGTCCGACGATGTCGCCAAGGACCGCCCCGGCCTCGACCGACTCCAACTGGTCGGGATCGCCGACGAGCACCAGCTGGCTGGTGGGTCTCAGGGCGATCAGGAGCTTGGCCATGAGTGACAGCGAGACCATCGAGGTCTCGTCGATGACGACGATGTCATGGGGCAGTCTGCGCTCGCGGTCGTGCCAGAAGCGGGTGTGGCTGCCGGGATGCCAGCCGAGTAGGCGGTGCAGCGTGGTGGCTTCGAGCTTGCGCAACCGGTCACGGACGGCTGCGTGGGTGTCAAGGGTCGCGGCTGCTTCCTGAAGTGCTGTGGTGAGACGGTCGGCGGCCTTTCCGGTCGGGGTGGCCAGTGCGACGTTGGGCGGGCGGTCCTGGGCGAGTTCGTGGAGTAGTGCGAGCAGCCGTGCCACGGTGTGGGTCTTGCCGGTTCCGGGACCTCCCGCGATCACGGTCAAGCTACGCAGGGCTGCGGTTGCCACTGCCAACCGCTGACGGTCCGGTCGTTCATCTCCCGGAGGGAGGAGCCGATCGAGTGTGGTACGCAGCGCAGCGAGATCGACGCCTGTACGGGTGCGGTCGGCGCGCCGGCGCAGCACCTGGGCGACGCGCCGTTCGTAGCGCCAGTAGCGGTCGAGGTAGAGCCGGCTGGCCACGAGGCTGAGCGGCCGGTCCGCGGCCGGATCGATCTCTTTCGGCGTCCCGGTCGGTCGGACCGTGACGAGCGGACTGGACTCGAGCAGCGCCCGCCAGCGCGCCGGGTCCGGCCAGTTGAGGTCGTCGGCTGTCAGCGGCGCCTGGTCGACCCCGGTGATGGTTCGAGCGACTCGGGTCAGGTCGACGCAGACGTGGCCGTGTTGGGGCGCGCGGACGGCCAGCGCCGCGGCGAGCAGCACCTCAGGGCGCTCATCGCCGGTGATGCGGCACAGGGTCGCAGCCGTGTGGACGTCGGCGGGACTGAGCACACCGGCATGGTTGAACGGTTCGAGGACGCCAACTGGCCGGGTGGCGATACGCACGTCGTCACGGTCGAACGCTGCTGCCTCACGGTGGGACGCGATGCGCTCGCGGGCGGTAGGGGTTGCGCTCATGGTGGTATCACCGCGTGTAGCAGGTCGCTGGTCGCCTCGATCAGGCCGGTAGGTGGTTGCCATACGAAAACGCCGCAGGGCGTGCCGTTCGGAGCGGGAGTGCGGGGTCCGATCATTCCCCGGATGAACAGGTAGAGCACGCTCCCGAGGTGCTCACCTGGCTGGTAGCCGGGTAGCCGCCAGCGCAGGGTGCGGTGCAGCGCCACGGCATACAGCAGAGCCTGTAGCGGGTAGTGCCCGTGAGCCATCGCCTCGACGAGGCCGTCGGGTCGATAGTGCCAGGCGCTGAGCTCTTCGCCTGGCGGGGCGAGCCGGTTGGTCTTGTAATCGATCACGTGGAAGACGGGCCGACTGTCGTCGCGGGTCCTGCGCACGACGAGGTCGATACTGCCGCCGAGGTAGCCACGCAGGTCGCGGTGGAGCAACGTGAGAGGGACGCTGCTCCCATACCCGGCGAACGGGTCATGGTCCGGTAGATGCTCATCGAGTAGACGGACGAGGTCGGCGACGGTGGCGGAGCGGTGTCCTGGCCGTCGGGCGAGTGGCAGCTCGAATTCGACCTCGTCGCGTCGGTCGGCACGGGTGACTTCACGCAACCGCAGACCGCCGACGATATCGCCCAGCGGCGTCTCGATAGCTGCGCGCAGTCCCCACACCACCCGCTCGCCGTCGAGGTCCAGGCGGGCTCGCTGCATGTGCTCGTTGACGGCCCGGGCCAGTTCAGCGTCGAGGTCATTGGCGTTGAAGTCGCTGTGCTCCAATACCCGATGCACGAAGGTGCCGACATCGGTTCCGCCGGGCAGTTCGGCAAGCGGAAGCGAAATCCCTCGCAGGCCGAGTGGGTCGGCGTCGTCTGGGATGGCAAGCCCCGCCGCATCGGTCGCAGGCTCGTCGTCTTTCACCGGTTCGTCAGGTTCGGTCGCAACGCCTGGCCGGGTGAGGCCCAGTCGGGTCAGCGCGCTGTAGGACGTGCGCCGCCAGGCCTCGTCGAGTGTGCGATCAAAGGTGGCGGTTGCAAGCGGTCCGCGCGGGCGGGGCTCGGGTAGCCAGGGTGCGTCGGACGGTTTGGCTGGGACCGTTTCGACTGCGATCGCACCCTCGCACCGCTTGGCGAGGTAGCGGGCGGCAGCGGCCACCTGCTCGTCGTCCACCAGCGGCGCCTCCCGATCAGTGTCGAGCCGGCCGGAGGCGTCGCGGCACAGCAGCAGCCGCCCGAGGGCGGACCAGTCGTAATTTCCAGCAGGTGCGTACCACGCCACCACCTGGTGCTTGGCACGGGTCATTGCCACGTAGAGGAGCCGTAGCTCCTCGCCCCGTGCTTCTTTTTCCGCCTGACGAGCATGGCTGGTGTAGTGGTGATGGTTCGGGCCGCCGACATCGATCTTGCGCTGGCGGTCGTGATCGTGGAAGACGGGTGCTTCGCGCACGTCGGTCGACGACGACCACAGGAACGGGCAGTACACGACCGGGAACTCCAGGCCCTTGCTGCGATGGATGGTCAGGACCTGAACTGCCTCGTCGTCGGTCTCCAAGCGACGCAGTCGCTCGATCTGCTGCTCGTTGGCGGCGTCGTCCACGCGCTCACGCAACCAGTCGGCTAGTCCTGCGGTGCCGAGGTGCTCGGCGGTGGCGGCCGTGTGAATCAGCTCGCCGATGTGTTCGAGGTCGGCCAGTAGCCGCTCCCCGCCGGGCCGTGCCAGCAATCGCAGCCGGGCCCGGCGCTCGAGCAGGACGGTGCGCTGGAGGCTGGCCACACCCCGCTCGCGTAGCAGCCCAGCCCAACGGTGGATGTCGTCGTGGAGCCGGTCCCAGTCCTGCTGCATGGCGGCGGCGATGTCATCGCCGGTCCACCCGATCCACGCGCTGAGCGTAAGGGCTCGCCCACGGCTAGAGGACGCGGGACGCTCGAGACCGTCGAGGAGCCGCTGCCAGTCAATGGCGGCGGAGGTGGCGAACACGCTGCCCGCCCCGCCGATGACAGCGGGCACGTCGAGGGCCTGCAGGGCGTCCTGGACGAGTCTGGCCTCGGCGTTGCTGCGAACGAGCACGGCGAGGTGGCGCGGCTGGAGTGGTTCGCGGCCCGTTTCCGCGCCATCTCGGTCCCGGTGGATCAGGGTCGGCTCGGCGCTGAGCAGCCGGACGACGTCGGCCGCGACGTCACGGGCGATCAGGTCGCGTGCCTGGTCGGCGACGATCTTGTCGTTCCAGGCCGTGAGCGAGTCGTGGCGCGCCAGCAGCCGCAGACGCAGAGGGCTCGGCTCGGGTGACCCCACCAGCCGCGGCTGTTCGTGGCCCGGCGCATGGCCGACGCGGCGGTAGATGATGTCGCTCTCTCCGTAGGTGGCCCCGTCCAGGAAGGTGTCGAAGGCGCGCAGCAGCGCCGCGTCGGCGCGCCAGCTGGTGGCGAGTGTCTGCTGGTCGTCGGCGCTGCTGGCGGCGTCGAGGTAGGCGTAGACGTCGGCGCCGCGGAAGGCGTAGATGGCCTGCTTGGGGTCTCCGATCAGTACGAGTGCCCGGTCCGGCTCGTCGCCTGTGTGGCTGCCGAAGGCGCGGTTGACGATGCTCCACTGGACGGGATCGGTGTCCTGGAACTCATCGATGAGCGCGATGCGATAGCGCTGGCGCAGGGCGGCGCAGGCGAGCCCGCCCCGCTCAGGGTGACGCAACGTCTCGTCGAGGCGGGTCAGCAGGTCGTCGTAGGAGAGCTGGCGGCGGCGTCGCGCCCGACGGGCGACCTCGACCCGGATGCGGTGGGCAAGGTGCAGGCGCAGGCCGGCAGCGGGATCGTCGAGGGAGCTCGGCACGAGGGTGGTGGTAGGGTTTGCGACGACGATACGGCCGAGGGCGAGCAGTTGGTGGCGCTCCAGCCGCGGCCGATCCGGATGCTCGAAGTAGGTTTGGACGAACAGGTCGTCGACGACCTCCTCGATCAGCTCGAGATGGTCCTCGATCAGCTCAGCGTCGCGCTCGACATCGCTGGCCAATCCCAGCCCATCGAGCACGTGCTGGCAGAAGCCGTGGATGGTGGCGATGGTGGCGGCGTCGATGTCGGTCAGTGCCCGGGCCAGGCGGCCGCGCCGGCGCGCCACCTCGTCGGCCGGGGCGTCGGCGAGCAGACGAAGCACATCGTCCGCGATGTCCGCAGCCCGGCCTTCCTGGGCGGCTTCGAGGTGGTCGGCGGCTGCCACGAGGTGGCGGCGTACCCGGTCGCGCAGCTCCGCCGTGGCCGCGCGGGTGAAGGTGACCACAAGCAGGTTCGGCAGGCGCAGCCGGGTCTCGGCGACCCATCGGGTGACCAGCCCGGCGATCGTGTAGGTCTTGCCGGTGCCAGCGCTCGCCTCGAGCATGGTGACGCCGCGCGGCAGCGGCCCGGTGAGGTCGAAGCCGGCAAGGGGCGGGGGGCTGGCGGTCATGCCTCGCGTAGCCTTTGCGCCGCCAGGATCGGTTCCCACAGCCGCCAGGCGTAGGCGACGAATCGCGAGTCGTGGTCCGCCCAGGAGCGCTCCTCGAGCTCACGGCAGCGCTCCTCGAACAGCTCGTCGGTGGACAACTGCTGGCCGAGCACCAGCAGGTGATAGGGGTCGCGGTTCTCCCCCGTCCGCCCGCGGTGGTCGCGGCTTTCCCAGGCGTAGTCGACGTTGCGGCGGGGTGACCGGTCGGCCTGCAACTGCTCGGCGGCCTTCAGAGAGGTGTTGCAGTAGAGGGGGATCGGGGCGCGTCTGCCGCGGTCGAAGAGGTCGATGAGCCGCAGCAGATGTGAGGTCGCGGCGGTCTTTCGCTCCGACGGCGACTGCGCCAGCGGGGGAAGCACTGCGGCTTGAGCCAGCTGCTGCCTTCTCTTTCTGGAGTACGAGTGGCGCCCGACGGTAACGGCCTGCCATGGTGTATCCGGTGCCGTGGTGGTGATCGCCACCAGCCGCGCCCAGGCCGCCAGGCGATGCTTGGCTGAGAGGGTGGCGTAGCCGACCGTCTGTACCTGACAGCCCGCCACGTCGGGTACCACGCCGGTCAGCGTCCTCCCATCGGGCAGGAGAACCTGTACGTCGACCCTTCCGCTGGAGCCGGGACCGATTCCGAGCCGGCCGCAGAGCCGGATGATGTGGTCGATGCCGGCCCGCACGGCCGCGAGGTCGGTGGCTGCCAGGTGGCCGGGGGGCACCAGCCCACGGGCACTTATGACCTCTTCGGCGCGCTCGAGGTCGTGCCCGGCCCGCCAGGCCTGCAGCAGGTCCTCACCGACCCTCCAGGCTTCCAGTCCTTGCAAGGTCGAGGGGATCGCGGCAGACGGCTGCTCGTCCGCGCTCGGGAGCGTGACTTCGAGACGTTGACGGACGAACTCCTTGACCGGGTGTTGGAGGAACGCCACCAGATCATCGAGTTCGATGGTGTCCTGTTCGGGCAGGGTCAGCTCGCGGGCGAGAAACGGCGGCGGGGAGGCGTGGGTACGGTTGCTGGCGATTCGGGCGGCGGCAAGCCCGGCGGGGTCGAAGCTCCAGGCGACGTTGTCGGGGCGGAAGCGGCCGGGCTCGAAGCTGCGTGGGTCGTGTTCCTGCAGCGGATGCCTGATAGTTATGGCCTCGCGGGGGCGACGGCCGTCGCGGGTGCGCACGGTGCGGTCGACGACGTCGAGCAGCTCGTCTACGGGTACAGCTGGTGGGCGGTCCTCGTTCGTGCGCTCGTCGCGGCCGGAATAGGTGACGACCAGGGTCTCGGTGGCCGCCATCAGGGCGTCGAGCAGTAGCTGGCGGTCTTCGAACCGCGCGTCGCGGTCTCCGACCCGCGGGGACTCTTGGAGCAGATCGTCGCTGTCGGGTACGCCCTGGCGGGGGAATGTCCCGTCGTCCAGGCCGAGGAGACAGACAACGCGGTGCGGTACGGACCGCATCGGCACGAGGGTGCACACCGTGAGGTCGCCGGTGCGGTGGCTGGTGCTGCTTGGCCGGCCCTCCAGCCGATCGGCGAGCAGCACGCGGACCTCGCCGAGTGAGAGTTCCACAGAGCTGGCGGTGCGGTCGCTGGTGGCCTCGTCGACGACGTCGTCGAGGACCCCGTGCAACTGGACCCGCTGCCAGGCGGTGTCGGGGCCGGTCATCGTGAGGGCGTCGGCGCCTGCGCCGATGGCGTCGCGCCAGGCGGAGATGGGTTGTGGGGCGCGCATGGTTTCCGAGATCGCGGCGAGCCGCTCGATGAGTTCGATGAGTCGACCGGCGAGATCGCTGGTCTGCCCCTCGACGCCGTCGTAGGGCGCCACGCCTTCGATGAGCCGCAGGTCCTCATCAGCCATCGCGATCCCCAGTTTGAGGCGTTCGAGCCCTGCGCGCCAGGTGTTGGCGTCGAGGTCGGGCAGTCCCTCGCGTCGTCGGTGCGCTCCGTCCAAGCCCCAGCGAATCTGCAGGTCGGCGACCCACGACTCGAGCAGTTCGACCTCGTCACCCTGGAAGCCGAGCCGGCGTCGGACCGGCTCGTGGGAAAGCAGATCGAGGACGTCGAGAGAGCTCATGCGCCCATCCGCTAGCTCGAGGACTGCAGCGACGACCTCCAAGACCGGGTTGGTGGCGCGGATGGACCGGTCAGCGAGTCGCACCCGCAGGGCCGGCGGGGCACCGTCCAGTCTGGCCCCTCCATGCCCTACTTGTGACGACACGTTTTCGCTGCCGAACACCGCCGTGACCAGTGGGGCGAAGGCTTCGATGTCGGGGCACTTGACGATGATGTCACGTAGCTCGAGGTCGGGTTTGTCGACCAGAAGGTGGAGGATTGCGTCGCGAAGCACCTCGACCTGGCGTAGCCGGCCGTGGCAGTCGTGGACTTGCAGCGACAGGTCGTAGGGCTCGAGCAACGGGCGATGATCGTCTTCGCCAGCTCGGGGTGTGCGACCGGGGAACAGGTTGGCGCGGACGTCCGCCTGGATGCGCTCCAGCAGCGTGCTCGCCTCGAGCTGCTGTGGAGGTTGATGGTGGTGGCGGTGGTGGGCCTCGGGAGGATTTGGGATGACGAGCTGCAGCTCCCGGACGTCTCGACCCCACGAGCTCAGCAGCGGGTTGCGGGGCAGCTCCCGGGTGGGATCGTCTTCACGGTTCCAAAGCCACTGTCTCGAAGCACCCGTGACAGCGGAAACGCGAGCCCACAGCTCGGGCGACGGATGCAGCAGCAGCAGATGGACGGCGCGGTGTGCGGCGATCGCAGCCACGATCGCGAGATAGGTGGCGGGGATCGCCGTCAGACCGAACAACGCAAGGCGCGGCGGGAGCTCGAGCCGGTCAGGATCGGCTCGGATCGTGCGGATCGCGTAGTCGACCCGCTCGGCGAAGCTCTCCAGCCCGACCCGCTCCCGCAGCGCTCGCCACAGCCACGGTTGCCAGCGGTGCCGCACCTGCAGGCCGCCGCCGTCGGGCCCGATGTCCTGACCCCTGCGCCAAGCCCAAACCATCTCAGGGCGGTGTACGCCATAGCGGTCGAAAAGGTCGGCCACGTGGCGGACGGCCCCGAACCGACCCCCGAGCCGCTCCGGATCGGGGGCCTCGCCGCCGAGATGGCTTCGCAGCGGGCCGAGCATGTCGTTCTCGGCGTGGTCTTGGACGAGCTCCAGCAGGGGCCAGGTCAGCCTCTCGGGCAACCATGGGTCCTTGACAGGATCGACGCCGCTGCCAGCCGCCACCGCCCCCCGGACAAGCCTGGCCGGGAATGGGAACTCCACGTTGGCGCAAATCCCGTCCCCACCCAAGCGGCCGGTACCCAGCACGGACGCGAGTTCCTGGGCGATCCACCGCTCGATCCCACGCGAGTGAACCGAGATCAGCTCGGGCGTCAGCGGGTCCGCAGACGGCTCGGCGAGCACCTCGGCAAGGGCAGCCAGGAGCCGGTCAGCTCGTTCGGCGCGATGAACGTGAAGCACGTACGGTTACCTAGCGGGTGTAGCCAGGGTGGCCGTTACCGCCCGCCGGCCTCGTCGGGGCCCTCATCTTCCCCCAATGTGTCGACCCACGCTGCCAGCCGCAGCTCCGTCTCCGAGTCGTCGAACCTCGCCTCGACAGGTGGCGGGGACGTGCGCGGCTGGCGCTGCTCGGCCTTATACGCATGAGGGTCGCTGAATCGACCTGCTGCCGGCATCGTGGAGGACGAGGGCTCGTGGGAGTGCGCCCTGGTCTCGTTCATCGAGACGCCGAGCGAGGGCACTGCCTGCGATTGAGGCTTTCCTGACCCCCCCGCGCCGTCCGTCGTACCCTCCACTCGTGTCTCCGTCGGACGCATCGTGTCAGCACCCTCCTGCCGGGGAGGTGCGACGATGGTCACCATCTCCCCCCTCCACTCCTCGGTTTCGCTGGCCGTGGCCATGGCGCCGCTCCACAGGTCGATGGGATCTGCTGCCGCGGGACCCGGCGCGACAACCGTCAAGCCCCGGACGAGCACGACGTCGGTGGGCATGCGGATCTCGTCGACCGATTCGAGTGCCGCCAGGAGCTCGACTCTGCTCGTCACGTCAGTGGCGGCGAGCAGCAACGCGCGATCAACGGCCGCCAGGGCCGGCAGCGTTCCGACGCAGCCCAGCCCGGGCAGGGCCACGACGAGGACATCGACGTCCAGAGGCAGGCTGGACGCGAGCATGGTGAACTCGCTCAGGGCCCGGGAGCGGTCCCGTCCGGGCCCGAGCCGGGCAAGCTGCAAGGACGGGTGGAACTCGACCACGTCGGACAGTGTCACCTCACCTCCGCACACCTCCGACGCTCCGGGCCACTCCTCGTCGGACTTCTCGAGGTTGATGATGAGCACGTGCAGACCTCGGCGGGCGAGGGCCACGCCGAGGTCATCGGAGAGCTGCCCGGATCCTGGCGCTTCGGTTCCTGTGGTGCTGACCGCGATGCGTAGTCCCTTGTGGTCGCGGATCAGACGCTCAACCCAGGAGACGAGCTCGGGGTTGGGCGCGAGACCGGTGATGTTGGCAGCGACGACCGCCCCGGTCGTCTCGACATGACGGCGTCCACGAATGACGGGGTCCGCTGCGTCCACCCCAATCGCGGCAGCGAGGCCAAGAAGATAGCTGGCAACCCCGACTGCGGCCCCTGCGATCGGTCGTGGCGGCAGTACATCCGGCAGGAGCACGGCCACGACTGATCCCGCAACCCCGACGCAGACCGCCACACCGGCAAGGACCCAGCGGCGAAGAGAGATGACATCCAGCAGTTCGACCGCCCAAGGATTCGGGCGGCGGGCAGCATCCGGGCCGGCCCGTGTCATGGGCGATGGCGAGGTATCGAGCACCCCCGGAGACTAACGAAGCGAACAGGATCCTCCACGTATCCTTGGCGGTGCTCAGCTCGCGGCCGTCCCCTCCATCCGCTCGAGCGCGTTCTTCACGCCGCTCGCGGGAAAGAGACGATGACCGCCATTCGTCCGCACACACGGCAGCTTGCCGTCGTCTGCCCACGATCGCACGGCCCGGACGCTCACCCTCAGAATCGTGGCTACCTCACTCGTGCGGAAATAGTGTTCGTCTCCAGCCCGCCGGGCCGGCCCGCTCGTCTCCTGCAACAATTGCAGCAACTCAGTCCGCTGATCTATCACGGCTCTCCCCCATCCCCGGTCCTACCTCGCGAAGCGTAGCGACCTGGTCGAGGCTTCGAATCCGGCACGCAAGTGCCCAGCAGGACCCAGCCGGGCCCGAGGACGGCAAGCTGAGACGGGGGTCTCGCCATCGGGGTGAGTAGCAGGCCCGACTTGGGCGCTGAGTAGCCTGTCGGGCCATGCCACCGGTTGTTGCCCTACTCGTCGTGACCGTCCTCGCCGCGACACCAGCCCGCAGTCAACCTTTGTCAGCGCTCGAAGGTGCGCTCGCCGGGACGGTCGGAGGCCTCTCCGTGCAGGACGCAGGAGAGATCCTCGGGCCCCTGGGGCCAGCCGGACGACTACCGCCCGGCCCACTCGTCGTCGAACCCGCCCCGGCGCCCCCTGCCGGGATGGTGCGGATAGAGCCGGGCGTCGTTCGACTCCACGCGGCCGCGGGCGAATCCCTCCAACCTGAGCTCCTCATCATGAACGGTGCCGAGTGGCCGCTGGATCTCGCGCTGACCACCACCGACGTCATGGCCGGACCCGATGGTGTTCCCACTCCCGTGACGGCCACCGAGGGCACTGGCGCGGTGGCCCCTTCAGCTGCAACCTGGGTCCAGCTGCCCGCCTCTGCGCTCCACCTCGACCCGGGCGAGCAGGCCCGCCTTCGCCCTACCGTTTCCGTCCCGCATCTTGCCGCGCCTGGCGGATACCTCACCGCTCTGCGTGTCGCCGGCCCACCCCGTGGTGGAGGTGCCGACTCAGCCAACAGCGAAGTCGCGGCCTTCCTCCTCGTGGAAGTGCCGGGCATCGGGGGCGAGGCGGGTCGACGGCTCAGCGGCAGCGTCGCGCTCACACGCCGCGGCTTCGCAGGAGCCGTAGCCCGAGCTCGACTCGAGGCCGAGCAGACCGAGGTCGTAACCGGACGGCTGAAGGTGGGCAGCTGGTGGGATGCCGCCCTCATCGAAGTCCCGATTCCAGCAACCGTCGTGCTGGCAACCGCGCCCCGAATCCAGGAGGTGGGATTCCGAGCTCCGCTCCTGCCTGGCCCCTACGAACTGACGGCGATACTCGAGACATCGGCAGGCGAGGCTCTGTCGCTGCACGCAAGTGCGTGGCTGTGGAATCCACTGGCGACGCTCATCGTGGCTGTCATGGTGCTTGTGCTCGGGGTCGCGATCAGCAAGGCCCTCCGCCACGCTCGTAGCCCCAACTGAAGAGGGGGTGGCCGCAATGGCCACCCCCTCTTCGCGCGAGATGGAAGAGCTAGAAGTCCATGTCGCCACCCATGCCGTGGCCGTGACCGGCCCCGGCGGCCGCCTTCTGCTCCTCCGGCTTGTCGGCGACGAGCGCCTCGGTCGTGAGCAGCAGCCCCGCGATCGACGCGGCGTTCTGCAGCGCCGAGCGGACCACCTTCGCCGGGTCGATGATGCCACCCTTCACCAGGTCGACGTACTCCCCGGTCAGCGCATCGAGTCCCTCGCCCTGGTTGAGGGTGCGGACCTTCTCCACCACCACTGAGCCCTCGAGACCGGCGTTGTTCGCGATCCAGCGCAGCGGCTCGGCGAGGGAAGCCCTCACGATCCTGGCACCCGTCAGGTAGTCACCCTCGAGGTCGAGCCTCTCGAGCACCTTTTCGGCTCGGACGAGGGCGGTTCCACCACCGGCGACGATGCCCTCCTCCACGGCCGCTCGGGTCGCCGACAGCGCGTCCTCGATGCGGTGCTTCTTCTCCTTCAGCTCGGTCTCGGTCGCCGCGCCGACCTTGACGACGGCAACCCCGCCGGAGAGCTTCGCGAGGCGCTCCTGCAGCTTCTCGCGGTCCCAGTCGGAGTCGGTGCGCTCGATCTCACCCTTGATCTGGTTGATCCGGCCCTTGATGTCCTCCTCGGAGCCGGCACCCTCGACGATCGTCGTGTCGTCCTTCGTGATGACGACCTTGCGGGCACGTCCGAGCAGGTCGAGGGTCGCGTGCTCGAGCTTGAGACCGACCTCCTCGCTGATGACCTGTCCGCCCGCGAGGATCGCGATGTCCTGCAGCATCGCCTTGCGACGCTCGCCGAAGCCGGGTGCCTTCACCGCAGCCGACTGGAACGTCCCGCGGATCTTGTTGACGACCAGCGTCGCGAGAGCCTCGCCCTCGACATCCTCCGCGAGGAGGACGAGCGGACGTCCCGCTTGCATGACCTTCTCGAGCACCGGCAGCAGATCGTGAACAGCCGACACCTTCTGGTTCGCGACGAGGATGAACGGATCCTCGAAGACGACTTCCATGCGCTCGGGGTCGGTCACGAAGTACGGGGAGATGTAGCCCTTGTCGAACTGCATCCCCTCGACGAACTCGAGTTCCATGCCGAAGGTCTGCGACTCCTCGACGGTGATGACGCCGTCCTTGCCGACCTTGTCCATCGCGTCTGCGATGATCTGGCCGATCTCGAGGTCGTTGTTGGCCGAAATCGCGGCGACGTGCGCGATCTCCTCCTGTGTCTCGATGTCGCGCGCCTGCTTCGCGGTCTCCTCGACCACGAGCTCGACGGCCTCGTCCATCCCCCGCTTCAGAAGCATCGGGTTCGCGCCGGCAGCTACGTTGCGCATGCCTTCGCGGACCATAGCCTGAGCGAGAACCGTGGCGGTTGTCGTGCCGTCACCGGCGACGTCGTTCGTCTTCGTCGCCACCTCCTTGGCGAGCTGGGCACCCATGTTCTCGTAGGTTTCCTCGAGCTCGATCTCTCGGGCGACGGTGACTCCGTCCTTGGTGATGGTGGGCGCACCCCACTTCTTGTCGATGACGACGTTGCGTCCCTTCGGGCCGAGCGTCACCTTGACCGCATCCGCGAGCCTGTTGACGCCGGACTCGAGCCGACGCCGGGCCTCTTCTGAGTAGGACAAGATCTTCGGCATTGCGTTGTGCCTCCTTCGAGTTCAGTTGTGCTTGGTCAGCATCGAGTGCCCGGGGCGGGCGATGGTCACTGCGCGACGACAGCGAGCAGATCGCGGGCCGACAGGATGAGGTAGTCCTCGCCTTCCACCGTGACCTCGGTGCCGCCGTACTTGCTGTAGAGGACGACATCGCCCTCCTGTACGTCGACCTTTACGAGCTCACCGGTCTGCTCTGACCGCTTCCCGGGTCCGACGGCGACGACGGTGCCCTGTTGGGGCTTCTCTTTTGCCGTGTCGGGGATGACGAGACCGGAAGCCGTGCGCTCTTCGGCCTCGTGGGGCCTGACGACGACGCGGTCCTCGAGCGGCCTGACATTCACTGCGGTTGCCGTTGCCAAGGTGCCCTCCTAAAGTCCTTGTCCTTTGGCGCCCGGCAACGCAGGCCTGCTTCGCGCGCGAACTCTCGGGGCGCCTGGGAGCATCAGCCGCGCCACCGGGCTTTAGCACTCGTTCCCCTTGAGTGCTAAACGCAAGGTAGCAGTCAGACTTTCAGAGTGTCAAACGGTCATTTCGTGTGAAACGGACGAGACGTCCTCGCGATCCTCCTGCCGCTCGTGCGTTTCACGCGCACGGCTAGCGGTCAATGCGCGAGTAGACGTAGTTTCTCTAGGAGGTGCCGGTAGCCTGTTCGCCATCAGCCGCGTTTGACTGAACGGCCAGTCAATCCCACTTGATGAGGGCATCTCGGGCACGGCAGGACGTCACAGAAGAAGAGACGGGGTGGCCGATGGACTACCAGCAGCGGCTCGGGGAGCGACTACGGGCTATCAGGGTGCAGCAGGGCCTCACCCTCCAGGAGGTAGAGGAGAAGAGCGGAGGCCGGTGGAAGGCGGTGGTGGTCGGCTCCTACGAGCGTGGCGACCGGGCCATCTCCGTCTCGAAGCTCGCCCGCCTCGCCCGCTTCTACGGCGTCCCTGTCTCCGAGCTTCTTCCCAGTGGGCCGCAGACGGAAGCGAGTGAGGCGACGCACACGACGCGCGGCATCGCACTCGACCTCACCCGGCTGGACGAGGGGAACCTTGATCCTCAGTTCCAAGCGGTGTCCCGGTTCGCCCAGACGATCCAGGTGCAGCGCGGCGACTTCAACGGGCGGGTGTTGACCTTGCGAACAGACGACCTGCGTGCGCTCGCGATCCTCTATGGGACGTCCACTGACGAGCTCGTCCAGCGGCTCGACGAATCAGGCCTGCTCACCTGATCTCTCCCTCGCCGTCTCACAGGCCCAAGATCGCCACTGCGACGTCCAACCCGAGCGCTGTTCAGGAGCGCACGGCGAGCCGCCACTCTTCCTGATCGACGAACCCCGCACGAGCATACGTGCGCAAGGCGGGTTCGTTGTCGGCACGAACGTGCAATGACACGGGGCCCGACCGATCCCTCAGCGCCTGACGAACCGCTGTCGCGACGGACGCAGTACCGAGCCCCTCTCCCCGCGCGTCGGGGCGGACACA
Source organism: Nitriliruptorales bacterium (assembly GCA_046263195.1). GTDB lineage: Bacteria > Actinomycetota > Nitriliruptoria > Nitriliruptorales > JAHWKO01 > JBHELG01. Next base: position 21,036 of record JBHELG010000142.1, read on the forward strand.
CACCCCCGACAGCTGCACCCCGTAGCGATCTGAATCCACTGACCGTTCGATCTTCAAGAGCGGGTCTCCTGGTTCGCCGACACAGAAGACCGACCCCTGTCGAATCGCTGACTCCATGCGCTGCCGGTAGGCGCGCAGGCCGGCGCGGCCTGGGTGGGGGCCGTACTCGTCGTCTATGTGCAGCTGTACCGCGAGTTCGGCCAGGCCGTCGATGTCCGCGCGCACCGCCCGACGCAGGCCGGGATCCGGGACCTCAGCGTCGCTCGGCACCTGCCCGGCAGCGACCGTCTGGAAGCGTTGGATGTGCACGATGAGTTGGGGGTCGCGCCCGTAGCGCTCCAGCAGAGGCTCAGCGGCACCCGCGTCACCCACGACGTGCCGCCAGCGGCGCTGCGGCAGGCCGGCGGCAGCTATCACCTGAGGGGCGCCGCATGGGACGATGAGGTGTCCGGGTAGCACGATCGCCGCAGCCCAACCTGTGCCGTGCTCGGCAACCCGGACCACGTAGGCGCCTCGGGTCTCGATCGTTGCCAGAGGAAACATGTGGCGCACGGCTCCACCCGGCGGGCAGTCCCAGGTAGAGAGCCGCTCGATGACCTCGTCGAGTTCGTCGTTCGATACCCGGCGCCACCGCGCCTTCCCACTCATCCCTCTCGTCCTGTCCACGAGCGCAGCTTGCCAGGAGCGGCAGCCACCAACTCGAGCGTGGGATCGACCGGCAGGTCCAATGGGGAGCGCTTGCCGGCGGCGAGCAGATTCGCTCCAGCCGCAGCGACCATGGCCCCGTTGTCCGTGCAGAGTACCGGGGAGGGAGCGAGCAGCCGCAGCCCCTGTTCTTCGCATGCCTGGCGCATCCGTTCACGTAGGCGGGAGTTCGCAGCAACGCCGCCCGCGATGACCACCTGCTCCACTCCTTCGGCCGAAGCAGCAGCCAGCGTCTTCATGAGCTGCACATCAACGATCGCCTCCTGGAAGGATGCCGCGACGTCTGCGACGTTCGGCTCTTCACCCCGGCCTTCGAGGTCACGCAGATAGCGGACCACGGCCGTCTTCAGGCCGGAGAAGGAGAAGTCGTAGGTCGACTCGCTCGTCATCGGACGGGGAAAGCTGATCGCCTGCGGATTTCCCTGCCGGGCGAGACGATCGATCTCAGGGCCACCGGGAAAGCCGAGACCGAGAAAACGTCCGATCTTGTCGAATGCCTCTCCGGCTGCGTCGTCAAGGGTGGCGCCGAGCTCCCGGAAGCCAGCGCCGGGTTCCAGAACCACGAGGCTGGTGTGGCCGCCGGATACGACGAGAGCAACAAGCGGTGGCTCGAGTTCGCCGTACTCGAGTTGGGTGACTACGACGTGAGCCTGCAGGTGGTTCACGCCGATGAGCGGGAGACCCAGTGCGAGCGCGAGCCCCTTGGCTGCCGAGACGCCGACCAGCAAGGCTCCGACGAGTCCTGGTCCTGCGGTGACGGCGACCCCGTCGAGATCCTCCTTGCGAGCACCTGCTTCCACGAGTGCACGATCAATGGCGGGCTGGATGAGCTCGAGATGGGCTCGGGCCGCAACCTCGGGCACGACTCCCCCGTAGGGGGCGTGGAGGTCGGCCTGTGAGGCGATGACGTTGGCCCGGACTCGCAGGCGGTCCTCGACCAGGCCAACCGCCGTCTCGTCACATGACGTCTCGATGCCCAGCACGAGCAAGCGAATTACCTCCTTGCCGCCCAGCTGCGCAGGCGCCCCCCACGTGGCGGGCCTGCTACCGCCTCAAGAATCGAGGCGACCTCCTCCGACTGGACCCCGTGCAGCCACATGATCAGGGCATCCTCGTTCGTGTCCTCGTAATAGCGTGAGCGCACGGCCACAGGAGCAAAGCCGAAGCGACGATACAGCGCCTGCGCCCCGGTGTTGCCGGCCCGTACCTCCAGGGTGGCGGCATCGAAGCCCTCTTCACGGGCAGTGCGCAGCAGACTCGCGACGAGCGCAGCCCCGATCCCCTGACGGCGGGCCTGCGGGTGAACCACCACGGTTGTGATGTGAGCCTCGTCCCCGGTCAGCATCATCCCGCTGTAGCCCAGGACACGACGCCCGCGCAGGGCAACGAAGTAGACACGGGAGTCTCGCTGCGCGATCTCGGATGAAAACACGCGGAGTGACCAAGGACGCTGGTAGACGCTCGCCTCTAGTGCATGTACCGCACGCAGGTGCCAGCGCCGCATGGGGACTATGGCGACCCGAGCCCTCGGCTGCGCCACCGCGGGTGCGTGCCGCCAGCTGGCCGGTCTCCGCCGCACCGTCTACCCCCCCAATCCGCCCTGTAGCCGTCCGCGTCTTGCCCACCCGATGCGAGCGTCAGCCACCCGCAGGTAGATCGGCTCGAGCTCGGCGGGCCGCAAGGTCTCCTCGCGGAGGAAGCGCGGGATAGCGAGCTCGGCCAGGTGAGCGGCGTCCGGCCAGGCGGTCTCCTGGCCCCCCAGAGACGTGTCTTCGGATGCCAGAACGTCGGCGTAGCGCACGGCGCCGTCGCCTATGACGAGGCACTCCTCGCCCAGGCCCTGGATTTCGCCCGCAAGCTTGAGGGGTGTGCCGAGGCGCAGCTCGCTCGTCCTCTGCACGCCACCCGGTGCGCAGCGGTAGAAGGCCCAGAACACCTCGTCCCGGCGCGCGTCTATCGCGGCACAGATGAGCCGGCGCACGTGACGCACGTGAAAAGCGAGGACGTCGAGTCCACAGAGACCAACAACCGGGAGGTGCCGCGCCGAAGCGAAGGTGCGGGCCAGAGCCATCCCTGCCCGCAGTCCCGTGTAGAGGCCGGGGCCGATGCCGATCGCGACACCGTTGATCGCGTCGACATCCAGGCCCCCTTGACGCAGACAGAAGTCGACGGCGGGCGCCACGAACTCGCCGTGTCGCTGTCCCACATTGAGGCTGGCAGCCGCGACCGGGCCCTCCCTCCGCGCAAGACAGACCGATGAGCGCGGGGTGGACGTTTCGATGGAGAGTACGAGCATCAAGCCGTCCCCTCTTCCGGCTCGTCGTCGAGCGCTCGAGCCCCCGCCTCGCCCTGCTCGAGCCACGGGGCGAGCAGGGGCACGAGCATCCGGATGCGGGCCGCCCAGTTTCCGTGGCCTCGCATGATCAGTCTCCGCTCGTTTTCGTGGGCGCCGAGCAGGAGTACGACCTCGAGCCGGTCCGGCGGCAGGAGCGCCTCCACGGTGTCACCCCACTCGATGAAGGTGACCTCATCCGGACCGAGCAGCGTCTCCTCCCCGAGCTCGATGACCTCCTGCAACCGGTCGAGCCGATAGACGTCGACGTGTACGAGGTCGAGATCGCTCTCGTAGCGTCGAACGAGCGTAAAGGTCGGCGACGTGACGCGCCGCCGCACCCCGAGCCCGGCTGCCACACCCTGCACGAAATACGTCTTGCCTGCACCCAGCTCCCCGCTGAGCGACACGACGTCGCCGGGACGCAGAAGACCAGCGATGGCTGCCGCGAGCGCATGGGTATCGTCCGGGCTCGCTGTTCGAAGCGTCAGCTCGGGAACTCCGGGCCGCGACGGGGGGTGGTCGGACGCCACCTCGGGTCGGGACGAGGGACGTCGATCTCTCACCTCGCCTTCGCCCCCTGGTCGGGCGTGAGCTCCACGAACCCCTCGCGGGCAGCCACCGTTCCCCGGCCCGGTACACCCCTGGAGGGTCGGAACGTGCGGCAGTGCGCAGCTCTCGCGCCCGATCCCCCCTGCGCTGCTCGGCACGCCGGCAGAGTGCCTCCGGCCGTCCACGGCCCCCGGTGGCCGTCTCGGGCAGCGATGATGCCTCCTTCCGGCGCATAGAGGTGACGAAGCGGCATCCTACCGTCCGACGGAATGGCTCTCTGGCGCGACGAACCGTGCATTCCGACCATGGCAACCGCGGTAGCCACCGCGCCTACATCCCGCCCTCCCGGCGACCTTCGGTCGCCAGCCACCTACATCCCGCCCTCCCGGCGACCTTCGGTCGCCAGCCACCTACATCCCGCCCTCCCGGCGACCTTCGGTCACC
>JBHELG010000143.1:0-14190 GCA_046263195.1 Nitriliruptorales bacterium
CCACCAGCTTCACCGCCCCGGGGCCGTACACCGACGCCGGGCGGAGCACCATCAGCGGCAGCCCCTTGTCGGCGAACCCCCAGGCCACCTGCTCGCTCTGCCACTTGCTCTCCGCGTAACCGGGCGACGGGTGGGGTTCGACGTCCTCGGGTACAGGTAGGGGCAACTGGACGTCCTTGCCGTAGATCGAGGACGTGCTCATGTGCAGCACCCGCTCCACTCCCGAGGCGAAGGCCGCACGGAGGAGATTCTCCGTGCCGTCCACGTTCGCGCGGTACATCTCGTCCTTCGAGGCGAACGAGCTCGACAGGCCGGCGAGGTGAAAAAGATGGGTCATGTCCTCGAACAGCGGCTCGAGCGGCTCGTCGCCGGTGAGGTCGACCGAGTGGTATTCGACCTCGGGCTCGAGCGAGTCCGGCCGCGAGCTCCGGCCACAGGTTCGTACCCGCCAGCCGCTGTCGACCAGGGCCTTGATCAGATGCGCCGCGATGAAGCCCGTGCCGCCGGTGACGACCGCGGCGCGCGATTCGTCCCGCCCGTGCGGGCCCCTCGCCGAGCTCGGCCTCTCGAACGTCTTGTCAGCTCTCGGCTGTGACATGGCGCCAACCTCCCGTCAGGTCCTCTTCAAGTCCGAGCATAAGAACCCGCGGGCGAGACCCCGGGCCGTCCGGACGGGAGGCAGGTGTCGCTCAGCGCTCGGAGGAGCTCGAGCAGCGGTGGGTCACTCCTGGGACGGCGAGGACGCCTCCTCGACGATGCGGCGCAGTGTGGCGAGCGTGACTGCTCCATCTTCGAGAGCATCCTCGGGACCCGCGATGACCTCGCTCTCTCCTGGAGACCCGAAGCTGTCGACCACGAGGGCCGCCCCGTCGAAGTCCTGATCGTGATTGTAGTCACTCACGACGACGAGGCAGGGAATGTCCGCCGCGAGCGCCGCGTCGAGACCGTTGCGCGAGTCTTCGATGGCCACGGTCTCGGCAGCGGAGACCTCGAGGAGTTCGAGCGCTTGATGGAAGCACTCGGGATCGGGCTTGCGCTCCTCCACGTCGTCGCCCGTGATGATGACCTTGAAATGGTCGAGACCGAACAACTTGTCGAGCAGTGGCTCGACCCATGCGCGGCTGCCCGTCGTCGCGACGGCGATCGGCACTCCGGCCTCCGCGACCTCCTCGATGAGCCTTCCTGCCCCCGGTCGTTCGGGAATCTCCCCCTCCTCGGCGAGATGAATGAAGTGCTCGTTCTTGCGCGTGTGGAGCTTGTCGGCCAACTCCTCCGCCTCCTCCTGCTCGTACCCGTTCTCCAGCAGGTAGTGGCGCAGACGGTTCTCGCCGCCGGAGACCTCGAGGAGGCGTCCGTAGAGTTCTTCGTCCCAGCGGTGCGGCATGTCGAAGTCTTCGAACGCCTGGTTGAAAGCAACGCGATGTCCCTCGCGCTCGCTTTCGACCAGGGTTCCGTCGACGTCGAAGATGACCGCTGCGGGCAAAGCCTCTTCCGCCATACTCTCACCCCCGATGACCGCTCACCCAGGTGGATGCTCGTCGATCGGGCGATGGGAACACATCCGACGATCGGTCATGACAGGCCCAAGACCGCTACTACGACGCTTCCCAAGAAGAATCAGGCCTTGCAGGCCCGGACCGCTCCTACGACCCCCCAGGCAGGCCCAAGACCGCTACTACGACGCTTTCCAAGAAGAATCAGGCCTTGCAGGCCCCGGTTCCTCCGGCCTCCCGCCCTACACAGTCCCACCCGTCTCCGCGGCCGTCTTGGGCAAGCCGGAACGGCTGCTCCTTCCTCCCGCCCCTAGGCCAACGCCATGGCCGGCCCGGGGTGGGCGACCTTGTGGTTGGTGAGGTCGAGCTGTTGCAGGGTGTAGCCGCGCAGGTTCGCCAGCTGGCGGGGGTTAAGGCGATCGCAGATCCAGTCCCAGTGCAGCGATACCCAGTCGCCTTCCCGCAGCTCGCCCACGAAGCCCATGCCATCGACCGCGCCGTGCACGGTCTCGAACTGGGGGGGACCGAGCGCCAGCTGCCGTCCGTCCCACGTCAGCGGGCGGGAACGGACCACGACGAGGTCGCCTTCCACGGTCACCACCCTGCCCCAGCGGATTCGGCAGCGGTCGAGCACGTGCAGGGGGTGATCGGTGCGCCCCGAGACGAGTAGACCGACCCATGGATAGACCCCGAAGACGTGGAAGGCATGATGGGGAAGGCCACCCGCCGGGATTGCCTCGGCCAGATACCGCCACGAGGGACCTGAGATGCGCCGGAAGCGATCCATGAGCACGTCCCCGAACGAGGCCCTGTCGATATGGGCGAGCAGCCTGTTACCCAGCCAGTACGCCTCGACGACCCGTGCGTCGAACGGGTCGTCGATACCCGCCGCACCCGCGATGAGGGTCAGATAGGGCCAAGGCCCCTCGAACGATCGCGCGAGCTGAGCCAGTCCCGGGTCGCTGACCCGAGCCGCTCCGTATTCCAGCAGCGCCTGGTGGTCGGGGGGACCGCAGTATCCCAGCACGTTCGGCGGATAGGCGTAGCGGGCGAAGAGTAGAAGCCCGAGCGCTTCGTTCGAGTTGTTGCCTGACATCCGCTCGCCTGCCACAGCGATCATCGTCCCGCCCTTCTGCGCGCTGCCGCCAATCGGGCTATCGGACCCTCTTGTCTTGACCTCCCCGCGGTCTCGGACAAGCCGAGACCTCCCCCCACTAGTAGACGGGGATGCTGGGGTCGATCTGTTGCGCGTAGGCGTTGATACCGCCCCGCATCGACCTCGCCTTGAACCCCGCGCCCCGCAGCAGCTGGGTCGCTTCCGCTGAGCGGGCACCGGACTTGCAGTGGACGACGTACTCCTTGCTCGGGTCGAGCTCGGCCAACTTTTCCGGCAGCTGCCCCTTGGGGATGAGGGTCGAGCCGGGGATGCGGCTGATCTCGTACTCGTGCGGCTCGCGGACATCGAGCAGGACGACCTCGTCCTTGCGGTCCTCGTACTCGTCCGGCAGGACCTCGAAGTCGACGAGGGCGTCAACGACCTCCTCGCGATCGTGGGCGGGCACTCCGCAGAACTCCTCGTAGTCCATGAGCTCCCTTACCGTGGGATTTTCGCCGCATACCGGGCAGGAGGGGTCCTTGTTCACTCGCACCGTCGTCCAGCGCGCCTCCAGGGCGTCGTAGAGCATGAGCCTGCCGATGAGTGGTTCCCCTATGCCACAGACGAGCTTGACCGCCTCGGTGCCCTGGGCGCTGCCGATCGTGCCGCACAGCACCCCGAGCACGCCCCCCTCGGCACAGTTCGGCACCATTCCTGGAGGCGGGGGCTCGGGAAAGATGCAGCGGTAACAGGGGCCCTCCTGCGCGTAGAAGACCGCGACCTGACCCTCGAAGCGGAAGATCGAGCCGTAGACGTTCGGCCTTCCGAGCAGCACACAGGCGTCGTTGACGAGGTAGCGCGTCGGAAAGTTGTCGGTGCCGTCCACGACGAGGTCGTAGTCGGAGATGATCTCGAGTGCGTTGTCGCTTCTCAGAGCGGTGTCGTGCAGCTGCACCCTCACGTGAGGGTTTACCTCGGTGATGGCCTCCCTCGCCGAGTCGACCTTGCGACGGCCGACGTCGCTCTCGCCGTGGATGATCTGGCGGTGCAGGTTCGAGGGGTCGACGGTGTCGTAGTCGACCAGGCCTATCGTGCCGACGCCTGCGGCGGCGAGATAGAGCGCCAAGGGGGAACCCAGACCGCCGGTCCCGATGACGAGGACACGGGCAGCTTTCAGCCGCTCCTGTCCTGCCATCCCCACTTCAGGGATGATGAGATGGCGGCTGTAGCGGGCGATCTCCTCTCTGGTGAGAGGCTCACGACGGTCGACGATCGGGTTCATGGCACCCCATGCGGTCTGGCTGCACCTAGTCTGCAACACCTTGTGGTGAGGAAAGCTTTCCTGGCAAGGATCAACCGTGCGAAGGCGAGTGGGCGGCGGCAAGGTGGTTGCGAAGAAGGTCGCCGCCGAAGTCCCCCTGAGGGTCGCGTACGACGCTGTGGACGTGGTTCGCGTCGTTCTGAGTATTGTCCAGTTCGATGAGAAGGCGGGGACCCACGAGCCGGTAGTAGTGAGGCCGTCCCGGTCTGTCACCCCCCGCCCAGGCGAAGCGAACCTCGCCGAGCCTGACCCGGTCCCGCAGCGCAGTTGATAGGCCCGGTGGCACTCTGTCCACGTAGAGGTCGACAAGCCGGCGGGCGAGGTCACGCGCCTCTCCGGCCAGCTCTGCCAGAACCACTCCCCCCTGCAGGTCGTCTCTGACCTCGGCGGCGTCGCCGGTGAGGATGTCGGAAGGCGCCTCCTGGGACACGACGGCCCGACGCCGCTGCTCGGCGTCCAGAGCGGCGAGGAGCGCGAAGGCGAGGTGTTCCTCCGCGCCGAGCGGCTCCAGCACGGTGCTTCCGCCGTAGGCAACACGGGCAGGGTTGGCGCCGAGGAAGACGGGCGTCCCCCGCACCGCCTCGCCGTCCACGATCGTGTGCGTCAGCGACACGTGGTGGCCTTCGAAGCGCCAGCTCCAGGGCTCGTCACCGGTGGGGTCGCCGAAGACGACGGCCCAGTAGTCGCCGCGGTGGCGGTTGCGGCGGCCTCCTTCCATGGCGTCGAGGACGTCCTCGAAACCCGCGATGGTCGTGGCCTGGGCGAATGCGTAGGTCGACAGGCCGCAGGCGAGCAGCTGGTGGGTCGCCTTCGCCTGCCCGCGTGTCATGGCGGACAGGGTGACACCGGGGCGTTCACCGGGGAGGTAGCTCCAGTCCCTGCGCCCGTCGAAGGGGGCGAACACCCTTCCCCGCTGGTCGTCGTCCAGGGCTTCGAGCCAGCGGCCAACTGCATCCCGCATTGCGCGGGCGAACTCCACGGTCATCAGATCTAGACGCTCATGCCCATGGCGCGGAGCTCTTCCTTCACGTCGTCGGCCATCATGTCGGGTGTCCAGGGAGGGGTGAAGGTGAAGTCGACGTCTACACTTTTCACCCCGGGCAACGCGCCCAGGATGATCGAAACCTGTTGGTGGATCAGCTCGGTGAGCGGACATCCCATCGTCGTCAGGGTCATCGTCACCTGGACGTGGCCATCCTCGCGCTTGTCGACTCCGTACACGAGTCCGAGATCGACGACGTTGTAGCCGATCTCCGGGTCGACGACGGCCTTCATCGCCTCGTGGAGAACCTCGACGGGGGGCATTCCGTCGGCTTCGACCGCTATCGAGCCTGGCGGACCCGAGGTCCGTCCGGGTGGACCGGCCTCGGGTTGGCGTCCCGTCTCGTCGTCACGCACGTCGTGGGGCTCGCCAAGGGTTGTCTCCTCAGGCGGCAGCGCGACGTCCCAGTAGTCCGTCATGGTCCTCCTCCTCGGCTTGCAGGCCCAAGCCCGCTACTACGACTACTCCTGGGAGATTTAGCCCTCCCGCGCCTCGCAGTCCTTCTACGTTTCGTGCTCCACGGTATGGGTGTGCTCGCCCGCCTGGTAGGTCTCGAGCGCGTCCCGCAACGCCATCCAGCCGAGCAGCGCACACTTCACCCGCACCGGGAACTTCGCGACGCCTTCGAAGACGACGCCGTCGCCGAGGTCGTCAAGCCTCGAGGGCGGCTGGCCATGCATCATGAGCCGGAACTGTTCGGTGAGGTCGAGAGCGTCGTTGAGCGTGCGCCCCTTGACCGTCTCGGTCATGACGGAGGCCGAAGCCTGGCTTATCGAGCAACCTTCTCCGTCGAACACGAGCCCGCCGATGAGGTTGTCCTCGACCCTGATGCGCAAGTCGAGCTCGTCACCGCAGAGCGGGTTGGAGTGGTGGACGTGCACGTCCTCGCCTTCGAGTGCTGCCGCTCGGTTCTTCGGGCTGCGGTAGTGCTCGAGAATGATCTCCTGGTAGAGGTCATCGAGGGTCAACCGGTCCTCCTACTGCTCAGTTCGGGCGTGTCGCGGTTCAAGCGGGGCCGCCGATGGTCTGGGGATCACGTTCGACGGTGACGGGGCCGACCTCGTCGGGCACCCGCTGGAAATAGGTCTTCGCGGCCTCTATGCCCCGGATGAGCGCGTCTATGTCATCCTCATCGTTGTAGAGGTAGAAGCTGGCGCGGGCGGTCGCGATGACGCCGAGACGGCGCATGAGCGGTTTCGCGCAGTGATGGCCGACACGCACCGCCACGCCCTCATGGTCGATGACCGTGCCGAGGTCGTGGGCGTGGACGCCTTCGACCACGAACGAGATCGCACCGCCCCGGTCTTCAGGTTGGCGGGGGCCGTGAAAAGCGAGCCCCTCGACCTCGGACAGTGCGTCGAGGGCCAGCCGGGTCAGGTCGATCTCGTGGGCCCGTATCTCCTCCATGCCAAGATCGCTGAGGTAATCCACTGCAGCGCCGAGACCGATGACTTCGGCGATCGGCATGGTCCCGGCCTCGAACTTGTGCGGCAGCTCATTCCAAGTCGCGCCGTCGAGACGGACATCGAGGATCATCGAACCGCCGCTGAGGAATGGGGGCATCGCCTCGAGCAGCTCGGGCTCGCCGACGAGAACGCCGATACCGGTCGGCCCGCACATCTTGTGACCGCTGAAGGCGAGGAAGTCGACCCCGAGCTCGCGGAAACTGACCGGCAGGTGCGGCACCGACTGGGCACCGTCGACGAGCACCTTGCAGGCGGGATTTGCCTCCTTGGCCCGTCGGGCGAGTTCCGCGACGGGATTGAGGGTCGCGAGGACGTTGCTCATATGTGTGACGGCGAAGAATTTCACGCGGCCGTCCTCTATGTGGGACGGAAACGCCTCGAGGTCGAGATGGCCGTCGTCGGTCACGGGCAGATAGCGGATCTCGAAGCCCGCGTCAGCGGCAGCCTGGAGCCAAGGGACGAAGTTCGCATGGTGCTCCATCTCCGTGGTCAGGAGCACATCGCCAGGGCCGAGTCGTCGGCGGACCCATGAGTACGCCACGAGGTTGATGGCCTCGGTGGTGTTCCGCGTGAAGATCGTGCCCTCGAGCGGAGCATCAACGAACGCAGCGATCTTGCGTCGCGCCGCCTCGAACCGTTCCGTCGCCTCCGTCGCGATGAGGTAGACGCCCCGTTCGATGTTCGAGCGCTGCTGCTCGTAGTACTCGGCCATGGCGTCGAGCACCACATGGGGTGTCTGTGACGAGGCGGCAGAATCGAGGAAAACAAGCTGCTTGCCATGCACCTCACGGCGGAGGGTCGGGAAGTCCTTCTTGATCGTCGGCACGTCGAAGCGCCTCATGGCCCGGCTCCCCTCAACTCCCGCCATCCGAACATCGCCCCCAGGATGGGTCGTGCCACTTCCAGGGGCGAGTCCGGAGGCCAATCTCGTGCTCCACTCTCATACTGCAGCGCTCGTCGACTCCCGGATCTCTTCGTAGCCCTGCTCCTCCAGCTCGTCGGCGAGCTCGGGCCCGCCCGAGCGAACGATGCGCCCGTCGAGCATGACGTGGACCGCGTCGGGGCGGATGTAGCGGAGGATGCGGGTGTAGTGGGTGATGAGCAGCACCCCGAGTTGGGGGCCGACCATCCTGTTGACACCTTCGGCGACCGTACGCAGCGCGTCGACGTCGAGGCCCGAGTCGGTCTCATCGAGAATCGCGAACTCCGGCCGCAGAAGCGCGAGCTGGACGATCTCGAAGCGCTTCTTCTCCCCACCGGAGAAGCCCTCGTTCACGGAGCGCTGGAGGAACTTCTCGTCCATGTTGAGGTTGGCCATCTCGGTCTTCAGTCGCTGCATGAACTGTCGCACGGGGACTTCCTCACCCGTCCTCGCGTTCAGCGCCATGCGGAGGAAGTTCGACAGCGAGACGCCCGGTATCTCGACCGGATACTGCATCGCGAGGAAGAGCCCCGCCCGAGCCCGCTCATCCGGGGTCATGTCGAGCACGTCCTGCCCATCGAGACGGACAGAGCCCCCGATCACCTCGTAGGCGGGGTGCCCAGCAATGGCGTAGGCGAGCGTCGACTTGCCAGAGCCGTTCGGCCCCATGAGGGCCTGGGTCTGGCCCTGCTCGACGGCGAGGCTCACGCCTTTGAGGATCTCCTTGCCGTCGACCGCCACCCTGAGGTCGCGAATCTCGAGAAATGTCATCGGCTTCTTCTCTCCTTGTCGTCGCGCCCCGCTCTAGAAGTGCTCGGGGATGGGCGCCTCGTTCAGCTGTTGCTCGATATCGACGAAGACCTCGTCCCCGTCCCGCTTGACCGCGAAGATCGGCACGGGTCTGGTCGCGGGCAGGTTCTCGGCGGCTCCGGTGTGAAGATCGAAGGTGGACCCGTGGAGCGCGCATTCGATACTCGAGCCGAACACGAAGCCCTCGTGCAGAGGGTAGTCCTGGTGCGAGCAGACGTCATAGATCGCATGGACCTCGTCGCCCAGCCGCACGAGGCAGATGGGATGCCCCTCGACTTGGAGGGGCATTCCCACCCCCTCTTCGAGATCCGAGAGGGACGCGACCCGCTCGAAGGCCATCAGGTCTCCACCCCCTCCGGCGAGCCGGAATGGCGGCGACCGACGGCTGCAAGATCGACATGGTCGAGCTCCTCGGCGATGTAGCTCATGGCCCGTTCGCGCACCGCCGGTATGCCTATGCGCTCGAGCACTTCCGAGAAGAAGCCGAATACAACGAGCCGCAGCGCGTCCTCGGGTGGGATCCCACGAGAACGCAGGTAGAAGAGCTGGTTCTCGTCGACCTGGCCGGTCGCTGAACCGTGACCGGCCTTCACCTCGGAGCATTCGATCTCGAGAAACGGGGTCGAGTCCGCCTTGGCGCCCTCGCTCAGGATGAGGCTCTTGTTCGTCTCGTTCGAGTCGCTGCCGACCGCGTCACGATGGACGTAGATGTGTCCTCGGAAGACCGTCCGGCTGCGGCCCTGCAGAGCCCCTTTGTACAGCACGTCGGAGGTGGCGTGCCCCGCCAGGTGCTCGATGAAGGGATGGTGCTCGAAGTGCTGTCCTCCCTCGGAGAAATAGACGCCGAGGGGCTCGATGCGGCTGCCCGGCCCGACGAGCCGGACCTCCGGACGTAGTCGTACCGACTCCCCACCGATCGTCACCGCGAGGTGACGGACCTCGCTGTCGCGGTGCAACTCGAAGCCCTGAACGGTCATATGTCCGACCCGCCCCTCCCAGTCCTGGATGGTGACGAAATCGAGCTTCGCGCCGTCAGCAACGACCACCTCAACGACCTCGTCGACCGTCGCACGCGCATCCCCGAGGCCCATGGAGACGTGCTCGAGGAACAGTTGAGCCGAGGCGTGACGGTCGACGACGACGAGCAAGCGCGGCAGATGAGCGCCCGGCTGGCCGACCCGTACGGTAACCGCCAGAGGGGTGTCGAGCTCCGCCTCCTCGGGAACGTAGACGAAGACCCCACGGGTCCAGGCCGCGTCGTTCGCCGCGACGGTGCGGTCGTGGTCGACGGTCAGCCGCCCGAGGTGCTCACGCACGAGCCCCTCGTAGCGAAGGGCCGCCTCGGCGAGGTCACAGACGACGACGCCGGCACCTTCCTGAGCCTCGGAAAGCCGAATCTCGAGCTCTCCGTCACGCAGGTCGGCGCGCGCCCCGACCCGAGCGAGCCCATCGACGAGCACAGCCGGGGCGCCGGCGGTCTGGGCAGTCGGACCATCGTCACCTGCCAGGACGCCACCTTCGCCGCTCACGAGCGGCAGGTCGACGGCGAAGCGGGTGAACGGGGTGTCCTTCCAAGCTTCCTCGCCCCGTAGCCTGGGCCATTCGAGGTCGGCCCACCGCTTGTACGCCTCGAGGCGCCGGTCCCGCAGCCAGGTCGGCTCGGCTGCCACCTCTGAACGGTGGGCGATCGCTTCTTCGGTCAGGCTGTCGAGGGTGGGCAGCGGGGTCTCGGTTGCAGCTGTCGTCATCCGATCGCACCCTCCATCTCGAGCGCGATGAGACGGTTCAGCTCGACCGCGTACTCCATGGGCAGTTCGCGGGAGATGGGCTCGACGAAGCCACGCACGATCATGCCGGACGCTTCGTCCTCGTCGAGTCCGCGGCTCATGAGGTAGAAGAGCTGGTCGTCTCCGATCTTCGATACGGTCGCCTCGTGCTCGACCGTCGCGTCGTCGGCAGCGATCTCCATGTAGGGGTAGGTGTCGGACCGGCTGTGCTCATCGAGCAGCAGAGCGTCGCAACGCACAGTTGAACGGCAGTGTCGCGCGTCACCCTCGATGTCGACGAGTCCCCGGTACGACGTCCGACCGGCGCCCTTGGAAATCGACTTCGAGACGATCTTCGACGAGGTGTCCGACGCGTGGTGCACCATTTTCGCGCCAGCGTCCTGGTGCTGGCCGTCGGAGGCGTAGGCGACCGAGAGGACCTCGCCCCTCGCGCCGCGTCCCATGAGATACACGCTCGGGTACTTCATCGTCAGCTTCGAGCCGATGTTCGCGTCGATCCACTCCATCGTCGCGTCCTCGTACGCCGCTGCCCGCTTCGTGACGAGGTTGTAGACGTTGTTCGACCAGTTCTGGATGGTTGTGTAACGAACCCGCGCCCCTGGCTTCACGATGATCTCGACCACCGCCGAGTGGAGCGAGTCCTTCGAGTAGATGGGGGCGGTGCAGCCTTCCACGTAGTGCACGTAGCTACCGGGCTCGGCGATGATGAGGGTGCGCTCGAACTGGCCCATGCCCTCCTTGTTGATGCGGAAGTAGGCCTGCAGCGGGATGTCGACCTTGACGCCCTCGGGCACCCAGATGAACGAGCCGCCTGACCACACCGCCGTGTTCAGCGCGGCGAACTTGTTGTCGTTCGGTGGGATGACCGTGCCGAAGTGCTCGCGGAACAGCTCCTCGTGCTCCCTCAGACCGCTATCGGTGTCGAGGAAGAGGACTCCCTGCTGCTCGAGGTCCTCCCGTACCTTGTGGTAGACGACCTCGGACTCGTACTGGGCGGCCACGCCGGCGATCAGCCGCTGCTTTTCGGCCTCGGGGATGCCGAGCTTGTCGTAGGTGTTCTTGATGTCGGCCGGCAACTCGTCCCAGGACGTGGCCTGCTTCTCCGTGGCCCGCACGAAGTAGTAGATGTCGTCGAAGTGGATGCCGGAGAGATCCCCGCCCCATCCCGGCATCGGGCGGCGCAGGAACGCCTCGTAGGCACGCAGGCGCAGATCACGGATCCAGGTCGGCTCGCCCTTGAGGTAGCTGATCTCCTCGACAACTTCGCGCGAGAGGCCCTGCTTCGGCTCGAAGACGTAGTGCTCCGGGTCAGACCAGCCGAACTTGTACTGGCCGAGCTGGTTGCCGAGTTCTGCGGCGGTCTTCGCCACGGTGTCTCCTTCTATCTTCCGCGCCGGGGAAACGCGTTTCAGGTCTCTGGTGGTCTTTCAGGTCTGGATCGTCGGTAACTCGCTCCGCGCGGGTTTGGCTATGACCATGCAGACACAGGCGTCGTCGCCGTTCGCCAGCGTCTCGCGGCGCGAGACCTGTACGTCTCCAAGCACCCGGCGGAACATCGCCGCTTCGTGCGCGCACATCTCGGGATGGCGCCGCGCGGTCTCGTAGATGGCGCAGTGGGTCTGCGTCAGACGAAAGCCTTCCTCACACTCCTCCACGCCCGCTTCGAAGCCTGCGTCATTCAGGGCGCCCGCCAGCTGCAGAAGCCTGTCGTACAAGTCCTCGCTGTCCACCGCGACTGCGTACTGCTCGGTCTCCCGATCCTGCCGCCAGCGCAGGTAGGCGCGCAGTCCCTCGCGTCCGAGTTCATCCTCGAGGAAGGCGAGCAGGTCGTGGACCATTTCGCGGTACCGGTGGGGGAAGAGCCCCTCACCGTGAGCCGTGAGTCGGTAGCGGGCAACCGGGCGGCCGCGTCCTTGCTTCACTGTTCGCTCGGCGATGAGGCCTTCCCGCTCGAGGACCGCGAGATGTCGCCTCACCGCAACATCAGAAATGCCGAGGACATCGGCAAGCTCTGGAGCGCTGCGCTCACGCTCTCGCTTCAGGGTACGTAGGATCGTCGCCCGGGGCCCCCCGAGCAAACCGACAAGTGAGCGCGAACTCGCATCGTCCGGCGCGACCCTGGCCTCCGGCTCGGCAGTGGAACCGGTCTCCAGCTCGTCGTGTCGTCCGATCCTGCCGTGCCGGGCCTCACCGGCCCTGGCGTCCACCAGCCTACCCACGCCGACCACTTTCTTGAGCACGTTGTTTTTTAAATGTTCTGGTTCAGATAGTAGGCGAGATCGGAACATCGTGCAAAGGCCGCTCAGGCGGCCCCGCGGTACCTGCGTCCCTCCTCGGATCTCGAGGTAGTTCGTCCCGTTGCCGTTGCAGCGTCGGGCCGGTAGCGTCGACGACGCCACATCTGCCCTGGTTTCCGGGGGTCGCGGGCAGTCAACCCCCCCGTCGGTCAGGTGAGGGTGGACGACGTGCGGTCGGGAAGATGGATCGTACGGAGCCCGTGAAGGCCCCGAGAGGCCGCACCGCAGGCGGCGGACAAGCCACCTCCTTGCGGCGGTCGCTCGGGGTCTTCCGTCAAGAGGGCCGGGACGCCGTCGGGTCGAGGCCGAACGCACCTCCTCGGGGCGCCGCGTGCTGCGGGCGCAGGCTCACAGCGAGGGCGCGGGCTCCGACCCCAGGCTCGAACCACGAGGCATCCCGGCAGGTGACCGAGCGAGCCCTTCGGGAACGGCGTCCGCGGCGTCCTCGTCGCCACGCCCGGCACGTGCGAGCCATCCGAGCAGGAAGCCGAGGAGGAACCCGGCGCCCACGAGTGCCAGCCGCGCGCTCCAAGTCCGAGTCGTCTCGCTGTCGAGGCGCTCGGACACGAAGTCACCCACTCGGCCGCTTGCACTGCGCGTGCCTCTGGCACGCCCGGTCGCCTCGGCGATGGACTCTTTGCGTTCCCTGGCCTCTTCGGCGAGGCGGTCGGCTGCGCTCTCCACCGCCCCCTTCACCCGTTCGGCGGGCGTGTCCCTGCGGCCCGTGATGCGGTTCCGGACGGGCTTGAGCCGCTCTTCGACGCGTTCAGTGACCGCATTGACGCTCACGGCGAACACCTCCAGTCATGACTCCCGCTCAGGGCGTCTTAGGGGTACCCATCGCCAAGACGCCGGCCGGGCATCCCACGGCCTCTTACGCCGGCCGGCTGGGCCGCCGCCGTTACGACACTCGATGACGCTACCGCGGCCGGATCAGCCACCCCAACGGCTAGCCTGCGCCTATGTCCACTGGCCCTCTGCGCCTCGTCATCGCCGTGGTCGTGCTCGTCCTCCTGGCCCGGGCCGCGATGGGGGCGTGGCGGAACCGTCGCCTCACGACCGTGGTATGGCGGACGATGGGCCTGCGCCACGTCGGGGGTGCCTTCGCTCTGTTTGCGATCGTGGCGATGGTCGCGTCGCTGCTGCTGATGTCGCCGCTGCTGCGCTTCGGGCTCGGCTCGCTCGTTGGCTTCTCCGGCAACGCGGTGTTCACGCCCCTCGAGGAGATCGCGGCGCGGTCCGGACGATTGGGGGCGGAAGGAGGGTTCGACTGGTACGTCGTGGGTGTGGCGACCGTTTTCCTCGGCGTTCTCGCGCTCCTACTGCCGTGGCTGGCCTTCGTGGAGGAGGAGATCTTCCGCGGAGGGCTCGAGGGGGCCAACCTGCGGGAGGAACTCACGACTGCACTGCGCTTCGGACTCGTCCACCTGATCATGCTCGTGCCGATCGCCGCCGCCCTCGCTATCGCGGTCGCAGGCTTCGCCTACGGACGCATCTACCGGCGTGCTTACGACTCGGCCGCTTACAGCCGCATTCCGGAGGTCGTGGCACGCACGTACCGTCCGACGCCTCGCGCGCGACGTGCCGCAATGCGTGCGCGGCTCCGACAGGTCCGCGTGCCAGCGGCGGCCGAGGGCGTGGTGGCGGCGCTTGCGCCTCCAACGGGTGTCCCGCCCGAGCTGCGTCAGGCGGCTGGAGTGCTTGCCTCGACCGTATGGCACACGACGTTCAACTCGCTCGTTCTCGTGCTCCTGTGGCTGGCGATGTTGCTCGACGCCGCGACCGGTTGAAGGGGGTCGACGGAGAGGCGCCCTCACGCCGCTATCGCCCCGACTCGAGTTCCAACCGGATGCGCTTGGCCACGTCGGCTGCCTCGGCGTCATCCTCGTAGCGCATGCGCGGCCAGAAGAAACCTCGTAGACCATCACGGGGTTGGCGGGGCACGACGTGGACGTG
>JBHELG010000144.1:0-4126 GCA_046263195.1 Nitriliruptorales bacterium
GTCATCCCAGCAGCCATGTCGGTCACCTCACCCGCCGACAGGGGCACGCTCTAGCCTTAGAGATCCCCCAAGGTCCCTGGCGCCCACAGTGCTCACCCGCCAGCCGGGCTCGGTGACAGAGCCTGACAGCTCACAGGCTCCGTCGGAACGCATTAGGGACCCTACGGCGCAGTGAACCCGTTTCCGCCCGCAGCCTCCTTCGCGCGGCCAATCCCACCCGAGGATGCTCGCGGGTCGTGGACAGCTACTCGCTAGCCTGATTCGCGACGTCCCAGGCGAGAGGTGAGCGAGGATGGCTGATCCCACCCCCGTCGAGGAGACGCCCCATCCAGAGGAGTCTCGTGCCGTCCCTTACCCGGCACGGGGTCCGCGACAGCAGCGAGACGCTCTCGGCCGCGAGGTCGCCCCCGACCTTCTCGCCCTCATCGGCGACACCCCACTCGTCGCCCTCGAGCGTCTGTCACGTGACGTGCCCCCTACCCTCCTCGCAAAGCTCGAACTGCTCAACCCTGGTGGTTCGGTGAAGGACCGCATTGGCATCGCCATGATCGAGGCGGCAGAGGCAGCCGGTCTGCTCAAGCCGGGCGGCACCCTCGTCGAACCCACCTCCGGCAACACGGGGGTAGGACTGGCCATCGCGGCAGCCCGCAAGGGCTACCGCTGTATCTTCGTCATGCCTGACAAGATGTCGCAGGAGAAGATCAGTCTGCTGCGGGCCTATGGTGCCGAAGTGGTCGTCTGTCCCACGGCGGTTCCGCCGGAATCCCCCGAGTCTTACTACTCGGTATCGGATCGCCTTGCTCGCGAGACCCCTGGCGCCTTCAAGCCGGACCAGTACTTCAACCAGTCCAACCCTCTCACCCATGAGCGTTCGACCGGGCCCGAGCTATGGCGTCAAACGAACGGGCTCATCGACGCATTCGTAGCCGGAATCGGCACCGGGGGCACGATCACCGGCGTGGGGCGCTACCTGAAGGCGCGTAAGCCCGAAGTCCTCGTCGTGGGGGCGGACCCGGAGGGCTCGATCTACACAGGAGAAGTCCACCCCTACCTCATCGAAGGGATCGGAGAAGACTTCTGGCCGGAGACCTTCGACCCAGGCATCGTCGATCGCTACGTGCGCATTCCCGACCGCGACTCCTTCCTCATGGCACGACGATGTACGCGGGAGGAAGGGATCCTGGTTGGCGGCTCGAGCGGTACCGCGCTCGTCGCCGCTATCGAGACCGCCCGCGACCTTCCCGCGCGGGCGACGCTCGTCGTCCTGTTGCCGGACTCGGGGCGCAACTACCTCTCGAAGGTCTACGACGCCACCTGGATGGCCGAGCACGGCTTCCTCCAACGAGCCGGCGGAAGGATCGCCGTCTCGGAGGTCCTCGGAACGAAGGCGGTCGACCTGCCCCCGCTGGTCCATTGCCACCCTTACGAGAGCGTTGCCCAGGCAATCGCGTTGTTCAAGGAGTTCGGCGTTTCGCAGATGCCGGTCTTCCGCGAGGGTGAGCACGAGGAGGGGGTCAGCGGCATCATCGGCTCAATCCGAGAGAACGCTCTGCTCGACGCCGTGCTACGTGACCCGAGCGTCATGCAGCGCCCGGTCGTCGAAGCGCTCCAGCCGCCCCTGCCCGTGGTGGACGTGGACGCTCCGCTCGACGACGTCTTCAGCGACCTGGCTGCGGGCAATCCCGCTGTGGTCGTCATCGACGGAGAGATGCCCATCGGGGTCCTCACCCGCGCCGACCTGCTCGCCTTTCTCGCCAGCCATCGCTGACCTGTCGGTGCGGCGTAGTCGGCCTCTTGACCGGAGGCATGGTCGCCCGGAAGAAGGGATTGGAGCGCCACGTCCTGGCGGTTCGAGGCTAACTTTCGCAGGAAGGCCTCATCCTCGGGGAGAGGTCGTAGTAGCGGTCTTTGGCCTGATTGGGCCTGCAACCCGCTACGGAGGCGCGAGGGACTCGTTGCGCTCACGAGGACGTCGACGATCGGGAAGAGCATGGTCAGCGCACTTGAGATGATCCGGCGCGATCACGACGGCTTCCGCGAGCTTCTCAACCGCTTCGAGGAGGTCGACCCAGAGGATCACTCGGCGAAGCGAAACATCATGGACGAGCTCATCGCCATCGTCGTCCAACACTCGGTCATGGAGGAGCGGGCCTTTTACCCGTTCGTGCGCGAGCAGCTCCCCGAACTCGACGAGGATCTGCGCGAGGGCATCGAGGAGCACCACGTCCTCGATGTGATCATGCAGGAGCTCAAACAGCTCGACGCCACGGACGAGCAGTTCGACGCGAAGGTGGAGGTGTTCGCCGAGAACCTCCTTCACCATATCCATGAGGAGGAGGACGAGCTCTTCCCGAACGTAAGCAGACGTATTGCTAGCCAGCGGCTGGACGAGCTCGGTGACGACCTGCGTGCCGCGAAAGAGCAGGCCCCGACCGAGCCGGACCCGGCCCGAAGCGCTGGCACATAGGTAGCCCGGGCGCAGTGGTAGTTGACCCGGCTGGCATGGAATTCGAGACGCGGGCTATCCATGTCGGTCAGGAGCCCGAACCCGCGACGGGGGCAGTCGTCGTCCCCATCTACCAGACCTCGACGTTCGCTCAGGCCTCGGTCGGTGCCCACCGGGGCTATGAGTACGCCCGCACCGCCAACCCGACCCGAACCGCGCTCGAGGCGTGCCTGGCAAGTCTGGAGGGCGCAGAGCGCTGCGTCACCTTCGCGTCGGGAATGGCTGCGATCGACGCGGTCCTTCGCCTCCTCGAACCGGGTGACCACCTCGTGCTTGCCGATGACGTCTACGGGGGCACGTGGCGCCTCGTCGCCAAGGTCCTTGCCCGCTCGCGCATCAGCCACACCACCGTCGACCTCACCGACCTGGACGCGGTTGCCGCCGCCTTCACCCCGACCACACGAGCAGTCTGGGCCGAGACGCCCTCGAACCCGCTGCTCAAGGTCTGCGATCTGGGGGCACTCGCCACGCTCGCACACGAGCGGGGCGCGAGGCTCGTGGCCGACAACACCTTCGCCACCCCGTATCTGCAAAGACCGCTCGAGTTGGGCGCGGACGTCGTCGTGCATTCCACCACGAAGTACATCGGCGGGCATTCCGATCTGGTCGGCGGGGCCGTCTGTTCCGACGCGGCCACCGGGGCGGACCTGACTTTCCTCCAAAACGCAGCGGGTGCGGTTCCCGGCCCATTCGACGCCTGGCTCGCCCTCCGCGGGCTGAAGACGCTCGCTTTACGTATGGACCGTCACTGCAGCAACGCCAGTCAGATCGCCGCCTTCCTCGCCGGGCATCCCAGAGTTCGTCTGGTGCGCTATCCGGGGCTCCCTGCCGACCCCGGCCACGCCTTGGCCCAGCGTCAGATGCGCGGCTATGGCGGGATGGTCTCTTTTCACGTCCTTGGTGGGCGCGACGCGGCGCTCAGGGTGGCCCGTTCGACCCGCCTCTTCTTCCTGGCCGAGTCGCTCGGAGGGGTCGAAAGCCTCATCGAGCACCCCGGCATCATGACGCACGCCTCAGTGGCCGAGTCCCCGCTGGAGATAGCGGATGATCTCCTGCGACTATCGGTGGGTATCGAGCACGTCGATGACCTCCTCACCGACCTCGAAGGTGCGCTCGGCTGACGGGCTCTTGGTCACCAGGCGATCCGCGCTCTGCCGCCGACACTCGGGGTGGTCGCTACCGTTGCCCTGCTTGCATCCCGGGTCGGTCTCGTAGACGTCGCACGAACCGCAGAGCCTGCCACTGCTCGTCTATCGAGCACGACTTGTTGTCGACGAGGCCGCTCTCCAGTCCGCTGCCCTGCACGGTCGAGAAGTCCAGTTCGGTGGGGATCGCAGAGGAGCGCTTCGGCCAGGCGATCCACAGCGACCCGTCCGGATAGACCGCCCTGCCGAGCGCGTCGAGGCGGCGGTCGAGCTCGGCGCGGCCGGTGAAGAACGCGACGACCACGTCGACCGGCCCGCGAACGCGCGCCTTGACCTGGACCGAGTCCGGGAGCTCGCCGAGCGTTGCGCCGAAGCCCTCGGGCGCGGCCCGAAACGCGACCGTGTCCGCCTCGCCGATCCCGAGCTTCTTGACGAGCGGGGTGCCGGAATAGCCGGCCACCCGACCAGCCTATGC
>JBHELG010000145.1:0-7673 GCA_046263195.1 Nitriliruptorales bacterium
GGCCATGTTGGATCAGCACCGGCAAGGCGTGCTCGTGGACCGAGGCGAAGCCGTCGTCAAAGGTGAGCGCGGCCGCACCGCGGGGTAGGCGGCCACGCCGGTCCACCCGACCTACGGCTTCCGCAAGATCCAGCACGCGCCTATGGCGCGCCAACCACCGGCACTGCGCGTCGAATGTCGCCTGAGCTACCGCGAGGGGGGAGGACCAGGTGGGTTCCACCGCGTGGTAGCAGAGGATCGCCATTTTTCGGGTCCTCACTGGAAGCTTGGGTTAGCGGTATGGGCGGAGTCGCCGACAGCCCTTTCGTAGAGACTGCGGAGCTTCGATGCCCAGCCGTCCATGTCGAAGCGCTCTTCCGCGAGGCGCCGCCCATGACGCCCCATGCGTACCCGGCGGTCTTCGTCGAGGAGCAGGCTCACCACGGCGGAGGCCAGCCCGCTCACGTTGTGCGGGTCGACGAGCAGCCCGCTGCAGCCGTTCTCGACCACTTCCGGCACTCCGCCGACCCGCGTCGCGACGACCGCCCTGCCGCAGGCCGCGGCCTCGATGAGCGTGGTCGGGAGCGCTTCGGTCCACGACGGCAGCAGAACGAGTGACGAAGCGCGCATGATTCGCGGAATGTCGCGGCGAATGCCGGCGAAGATCACGCGGTCCTCGATCCGCAGGCTCCGTGCCATGGCCCGCAGGTGCCCTTCTTCTTCGCCCGAGCCGACGAGGAGCAGGCGCGCCTCGGGTACGCGTCGCAACACCCCGCCCCAGGCCGACAACGCGTCCACGTGCCCCTTCGGCGGTCGCATCGCGGCTACGAGGGTCACGAGAGGGGCGTGCAGCGGGATTTTCAGGTCGGGGGGCGGGGTGGCAGGCCGATCATCGAACTCCGACAGGTCTACGCCGTTGTGCACGACCGCCCAGTTCACTCGAGGCCGGTACCGACGTGCGAACTCCCGCCGTGCGGCCCGTGACACGAAGATGGTGGCTGCGGTGCGGGCAGATGCGGCGAGCGCCAAGCGCCACTTGACCGCCTCTCGTCCCCTCACCTCCTCGGGCATGGTGTGGAACGTGCATACCGCGGGTCGCCCGGTCAGCGCAGCCGCGGGAGCGGCGAGCGTCGCCGCATAGTCGAGGTGGGCGTGCACGAGGTCGCAGCCGGAGTCACGAATGGTGGCCACGAGCCGGGGTATGGCGCGCCGGTCAGCAAGTCTCCGGATGGCGAGGAACCGCACCTCGAGGCCGGCCGCTTCGAGGACCGGGAGCATGATCGCACGCTCCGAGGCGGGTGGGGCGAGGCTCGCGACCTGCAGCGAGAGACCGGCGCTCGGCGCGGCTCGGGCGAGCGTGGCCAGTAGCCTCTCGGCCCCGCCGAGACTGAACGAGTCGATGATCGTCAGCACCTTCAGGGCCCGGCGCGGCCCGAGAGGCGAGACCGGCCGGTCCCGGTACCGGGTGGCAATCTCAGGACCGCTCGTCATGCCGCCACCTCCCGATACAGGTCCCTCAGTCGACAGGCCCAGAGGGCCGCGTCGAACTCGACCTCGAAGCGTCGGCGGGCGGCGAGACCCAGGCGGTGGCGCAGGTCGGGATCAGCGGCGAGACGGGTGAGCGCCCTCGCGAGCGCGCCGGTGTCTCCCGGAGCGATGAGCACCCCGGTTTCCGGCGTAACGATCTCGGGAATGCCACCGACTGCGGTCGCCACTGTCGGGAGCCCGGCGGCCAGGCCGTGTATCAGTGCGGTGGGGAGCGCGTCGAAGCGGCTGGGGTGCACGATGAGATCGGAGGCCTCGAGCAGAGTTGCGACATCCTCCCGGAAGCCGGCGAAGATGACACGACGATAGGGCAGGCTGCTGCTGGAAGCGGAGGCTTCGAGGACTTCCCGAAGCGGTCCGTCACCGATGATCACGATGCTCAGGGGCAGCGACGCCGGGATCTTCGCGGCCGCGGCGATGAGCTCGGCATGCCCCTTGCCCGGGCGCATCATGGCAACCATGCTGGCCATGACCGCATTGCGGGGGACTCCCAGCGCGGATCGCACGGCGGCTCCGTTTGGTGTCGGGGTGCCTGATCCGGGGAGGACGCCGTTGTGGATGGTCACAACCCGCCCCGGTTCAACGGGAAAGGCCTCGAGGTACCAGTTTCGAAGCGCATGGGACACCGCCACCGTGCGCGCGGCTGAACGGCTGCGGGCCCGGGCTGCCAGCCAGAGTTTGCCGCGTCCCACCAGGCTCGGCTCGTCCTCGATGACATGCAGGGTCGATATGAGCGGGATCGACTGGCGCCGTGCGACGAATGCGCCCACGAGGTCGGCGTGCTTGCCATGGGAATGGATGACGTCTGGAGCCAGGTCCCGAATGAGTGCGAGCGCGCGGAACAATCCACGAGGATCCCACCGGGAGGGAAGACCGAGACTGTGGACGTCGACCCCCAAAGTGCGCAGCCGAACGGGGAGGGGCAGACCCGTTGTCGGCATGAGGCTGACGACGCTGAACTCGAGGTCGGTCACGTTTCGTACGTGCGCGAGTTCTACGAGCACCTGTTCCGCGCCCCCCTGAGCCAGCGCATGAATGAGATGGCACACCCTGAGGGGCGGATGCTCCACGAGTAGCTTCCTTGGTTGCGAGCGGGACGTTCGGGTCTGCGACCTAGGTCGAGCCCTTCATCACTACTGACGCCACGGTGCGGAGAAGGAGAGTGATGTCTCTCCAGAGCGACCATTGCTCGATGTAGCGGTTGTCGAAGCGGGCTCGTTCCGCGATGGGAGCCAGCCCAAGGTCCCCCCTGACTCCGTTCACCTGCGCCAGGCCCGAGACCCCGACCGGGACGCGGTGCCGATCTTCGTAACCGCGGATCGCCTTACCGAAGAATTCCACGAGATGTGGTTGCTCGGGGCGGGGACCTATGAGTGACATGTCCCCTCGAAGCACATTCAACAGCTGGGGTAGCTCATCCAGGTTCGTGCGGCGCAGGAATCGGCCTACGGTTGTCATGGGCAGTGCCTCAGGTACGCCATCAGCCTCGACGGACGACGACGCGGCCGTCAGGGAGCGGAGCTTGAGCATTTGAAATTGCCTGCCCCACTGGCCAATGCGCTGTTGGCGAAACAAGATCGGGCCCGGGCTCGTCAGGCGCACGGCCACCGCTGCGACGGCCAATATAGGTGCGGTGATTACCAGGAGCACTGTCGCAAGGACGACGTCGAACAAGCGTTTCAGGCGCCAATTCGGCGAAGACAAAGCCAGGGGGTGAACCGGACGCAAGGGAATCCCGCGGATCTCGTCGAGCCCATGAGCCGAGTCGTTCGGCCCGACTTCGAAGAACCTCGGGACGATCGCAATGTCCACGCCCAACCGCTCAACTCGGCGGAGTATCCCCACGAGCTCGTGCGCCGGCCTGGTGGGGAAGGCGACGATGACGCGCCGTGCTGGATGAGCCCGGAGCAGCGATTCCAGATCGGCGAGGCGGCCCAGACGGGGTATGTCGAGGAGGCGGGAGGCGAGGTCGTCGACGTAGCCGATGGCGACCAGCCCGTATTCGGGACGCTGACGGATCTGTCGTGCCAGTTCGGCGGCGATGGCACCCCCGCCGACGATGACGACCGGCTCCACAAGGTGTCCGCGCGCACGAAGCTGACGTACCAGCCCGTAGGAGGCTCCGCGGGTCACGAGCACCGCGAGGGGAACGAGCAAGGGCTGCAGCAACACGGGTCCGGAGGCCCCGTAAGGGATTCCACATAGGACCACGACGAAGCTGGGAGCCAGAAGCTGGAGGACGAGCGTAGGGGCTTGGTCGAGCACACTGAGCTGGAAACGGTGCCGGTAGGACCCTCCGAGCGCAAGAAAAAGCACGATTGCCGTAGCGTGCAACCAGCTCACCAGGGTCCACGTTCCCAGCAGGGCCATTGTGCCCAAGACGGCGACGAGGTCTGACAAAAACGGGATACAACCGGCAGACGCTATAGGCTTGCGAGATCCCCTATCGGGGAGGGATGGCGCCGGGAGGAGCGCTGATGGTCGCCCTCCAGCCGGCTCTCCTTTTCCCTCCTCTCTCTTGCCTCGCCTCTTAAAGGTGGTTGTCGACTTTGAGTGGAAGGGGTGGCGTGATAGGACACGCGAGTTCGAGAGTCGCTGACCGCCTCGCGCCAGCCACTCATCTCGTGCGTCCAAGTCCTCCAAGCCCACACCTACCCCGTGATGGAAGGATCACGCTGCCCTCTCGACCAGTCCTGATCGTCGGTCCGAATCTCGACGACGCGAGTCGTGCTTGGTTTCTACGATCACGCTCGCTTCTTGCTTTCTGGGGGCACTTCCCTCGCGCTATCGGACACCCTGTTTGGTCGACAACCGTCATGTGGAACAGATTGGCTATGCGCAAAATGACGTCTGTGGCGCTCTCGAAGGATCATCCCCGGTAGTAATTTCAACATCACGGAACATTAGTGCCCCATTTGGGCCCTTACTAGGCCTAATCACGCGATATGACGGAACGGGCTCCTGGCCCTTACGGAACGTAACGCAAAAGTGGGATCAAGGCGGCAGAGAGGAACAAAGTGCCGTCCCGGGGGGCGAAGGATGC
Source organism: Nitriliruptorales bacterium (assembly GCA_046263195.1). Taxonomy (GTDB): domain Bacteria; phylum Actinomycetota; class Nitriliruptoria; order Nitriliruptorales; family JAHWKO01; genus JBHELG01. The sequence goes on from JBHELG010000145.1 coordinate 4,568, forward strand.
GCGCGCCAATGCGCAGTAGACGAACAAGAGTTAGGACAGCCTACGCTTAGGGCATAGTCCGACGAATAGTCGCTAATGGAGCGTTTCTCGACCCCTCATAATGGTTTGCTCCACTCGAGTATCAGCGCTGTTGAACGAAAATGGTCTCCATCTGGCCATGCGCTTTGAACGGGCAAGTCCACCTTATGGCTCTTTTCCGGACACGGCAGTTTGGGCGACTTGCGATGCCGGTACCGGGATGCGTGGATGTGTGGGACGAGACTGACCGGCTGTGACGACGGTTGGCTGGGTGCGGCCGAGCAGTGATGTCTCTTTCTCGATGTGTGTAGTCCGCTCCGGGCCAACCGTCGAGTCATCCTGGCGGAAACATCCCATGGCGGGCCATCCCTCCACTCGCGTCAGGGAGATCGTCCATGACGAGCGCTAGCGGATGGCGACGAGACCGTGGGCGAGGGCATCGCGGACGGTAGCCGGTGCAATGCTGAAAGCACGGCGGGTACATCGAGTTCGAGCAAGCCTGGGTGAACAACGGCTGCGTCCGGGCTCCCCCGGCGCCCAGCCCACAGCACCCGGTGCCACGGCCGGTCCGGGGGGGGCCCCCACTCGGAGGGTGAGAGCGGACCGAACAGCACGACCGACGGGGTCCGCAGCGCGGTTGCGAGGTGGGCGATCCCCGTGTCGCCGCACACGACGCGACCGGCGGCGGCGACGAGGGCGGCGAGGTCGAGCAGGTCGGTGCGCCCGGCGACGATCGCCCGCACGGGGAGTCGGGCGAGGCGGGCGACCTCGGCTGCGAGAACTACCTCGCCCGGGCCTCCCGTGACGAGGACGGTGCGGCCACGCTCGTGTTCGACGCGGGCCACGGCGGTCCAGCGCTCCAACGGCCAGCGACAGGACGGCTTGCCTCCCGGGTGGACGATGGTCGCGCCCCGCATCCAGGCTGGCACCGGGCGGTCGGGGAGGGGCAGGTCGAGCCGCGAGGGGTCGGCGGGGATGCCGCTCTCGCACAGCAGGCGGCACCACCGGGCGACCTCGTGCTCGTGCTCCAGCCAGGGGGGCATACCGTCGGACTCGGCGACTTCGTGGTGGGCGAAGGCGATGAGGCGATGCGGCTGGGTGTCGAGCAGTATCCGGTGGCTCTGGGGCCCTCGGCCGTGCAAGTTGACGGCGAGGTCGGCGTGGGCGAGTGCGCCGTGGAGGGATGCGAGGGGGGTGGTATCGACGACCTCGTCAACCGCCCCGGAGAGGCGGGCGAGCGGGGCGAGCGCGACCGGCGCGGCGAGCACCCGACGATGCTCGGGAAACGCGTCGCTGAGGGCTCGCAGGGCCGGCACCGCGGTGAGGAGGTCGCCGAGGCCGAGCGCGCGCAGGACGACGAGCAGCGGCCGCCGCGACTCAGCGCCGAGGCTCGTCACGGCCAGGAGGGCTCGACGGACGGGGTGACGACGAGCTCACGGATCTCGCAGTTCGGTGGCTGACGCAGCGCGAAGAGTACGGCCTCGGCGACGTCGGCGGGGTCGTTGAGCATCTGATCGGGGGAGGGGCGGTACTGCTCGGGACGGTCGTTGAAGAAGGCTGTACGCATCCCTCCCGGTATGAGCAGCGTCACCCCCACCCGGCCGGCGAGTTCGAGCGCGAGGGCGCGGGCGAACCCGACCACTCCGAACTTGCTCGCGCAGTAGGCGGTGGCGGCGGGGAGCGCCCGTAGTCCCAGCGTCGAGGCGACCAGGACAGCGCGTCCGCGGCTCCGCGCGAGATGGGGGAGGGCGCCGCGAACGACGGCCGCCGTCCCGAGCAGGTTGACCGTGACGATCCGGTCCCATGTAGCCCCGTCGAGGTCGGTGAAGTCGCTGGGTACGTCGAGGGCGGCGCAGGTCACGACGGCGTCGAGGCGGCCATGGCGCTCCGCCACCCTGCGGACCACCTCCTCGGCTGCACGGGTGTCGGCAAGGTCGACCCGCTCGAAGGCGACATCGGATGCGGGCTCTCGTCGGTCGAGCACGACCGGCCGCCCGCCCGCCTCGGAGACCGCGGTGGCCACCGCCGCTCCGAGCCCCGACCCGCCCCCGCTGACCAGGACGATGCCGGGCTCCCCGTGGGCAGGATCAACCCGTGACATGGCGCAGCACCTCGCTGACGAGCCTTGTCGTGGAGCGGCCCTCGAGATAGGGCAGCACGACGACCTGACCCCCCCATCGCTCGAGCGCTGTCGCCTCGGGCAGGTCGGCGACCGCATAGTCTGCGCCCTTGACCCAGATGTCCGGCCGCAGCCGTTCGAGGATCGCCTGGGGTGTGTCCTCCTCGAAGATCGCGACGGCATCCACGCAGCCGAGGGCCAGCAGCACGGCCACCCGGTCGTCAACGGGAACGAACGGGCGTCCCTCGCCTTTCAGACGCCGCACGGACGCGTCGGAGTTCACGCACACGACGAGGCAGTCCCCGAGCGCTCGGGCTGACTGGAGGAGCGCGACGTGACCCGCGTGGAGGAGATCGAAACAGCCCCCGGTTGCGACGACCACTCCGCCGCGTGCCCGGGTCCGGTCAACCACTGCGGCGGCATCGCCGGGTGAGTCATCCCCGGATGCCTGCTCACCACCAGCCACGTCCACGGCTGCCGCTCCGCCCGACGCGACGAAGGCTGAGGCGGCGGCCACGGCACCTACCACGGCCTCGGACGGCAGCGCTCCGTCGGCGAGTAGACCCGCCGCCGTGGCGGCGAACCGGTCACCCGCGCCGCACGGGTCCCCGCCTTTGACCTCCGGGGCGGGCACCGCGAGCGGATGGGCGTCCCCGTCGACCAGAAGGGCGCCACGTGCTCCGAGGGTGACGGCTACCGCCGCCGTGTTCCAGCGGTAGGCGAGGGAGTGGGCCCGGGCGGTCACGGCCGCGAGATCGTCCCCCGTGACCTCCGGGACGAAGCGCTCCAACTCCGTCCTGTTCGGGGTGGCGAGTCGGACGCCCGCCACCGGCGGCGCACCGCGAGGGTGCGGGTCCCACACGAGAGGCCGTTGCTCGGCGGCGCTGGCGATGACCTCCCGCACCTGGGGGTTCGCGGTCATCCCCCGGCCATAGTCGGCGACGAGTACGGCATCGGCGGGCGCGAGGG
>JBHELG010000146.1:0-18632 GCA_046263195.1 Nitriliruptorales bacterium
ACCGCGTCCTCGAGCATCGTCATGCAGAAGGGGCAGGCGGTGGTGATGAGGTCGGGTCGCGTGGCGAGTGCCTCCTCTATGCGCTCGATGTTCACACGCTTTCCGATGCGCTCCTCCATCCACATGCGTGCCCCCCCGGCACCACAGCAGAAACCGTTCGAACGGCAGCGGGGCATCTCAATCGGTTCGAGTCCCGGGACCGCGTCGACCACCCTGCGCGGAGCGGAGTACACCTCGTTGTGCCGTCCCAGGTAACAGGGGTCGTGGTACGTCACTCGAGCGTCGAGGCGGTTCGTGGCGACGAGTCGTCCCTCGTCGATGAGATGGCTCAGTAGTTCGGTGTGATGGAGCACCTCCCAGTTGCCGGAGAAGCGGGGGTACTCGTTCCTCAACGTGTTGAAGCAGTGGGGGCACCAGGTGACGATCCTCTGGGTGGCGACACTGTTGAGGGTGTCGACGTTCTGCTGCACCATCATCTGATAGAGATATTCCATGCCCATGCGGCGGGCGGGGTCGCCGCAACAGGTCTCGGCCGAGCCGAGCACCGCGTAGCGCACTCCGGCATGGCCGAGCAGCTCCGCGACGGTGCGCGTGATCTTCTTGGCGCGGTCGTCGACCGCTCCCGCGCATCCCACCCAGAAGACGTAGTCGACGTCTGGGGGAAGCGTCTGGCCCGGTTGGACGACGAGCGGGAGGTCGTTCATGCCGCTCATCCAGTCTTCGCGCTGGCGAGCACCAATCCCCCAGGGGTTGCCAGAATTCTCCATGTTTCGCAGCATGGCTCCCGCTTCGTGGGGAAAAGACGATTCCATCATCGCCTTGTAGCGCCGCATGTCCAGGATCATGTCGACATGCTCTATGTCGACCGGGCACTCCTCCACGCAGGCACCACAGGTCGTGCACGACCACAAGACGTCGAAGTCGATGACCGCGCCGTCCTCTCCCGGTGTGTCGCCGACGAGTTTCATGTTCAGGATGTCGCTCGCGTCCTCCTCGGACTGCTTGCCCAGCAGGTAGGGGCCCTTCGCGAAGAGATGGTCGCGAAGATCCATGACGAGCAGCTTGGGGTTCAAAGGCTTGCCGGTGTTCCAGGCCGGACACTGCGACTGGCAGCGGCCGCACTCCGTGCACGAGTAGAGGTCGAGCACGTTGGGCCAGCGGAGGTCCTCGACCTTGCCTACTCCGAGGACCGTGTCCTCGGTCATGGCCTCCAGGTCGATCTCGAGATGAGGCGCGGCCCCGAGCGCCTTCGGTTGCCGTGCTACGAGCTCCTTGGCCCAGATCGCGAAGATGTGCAGATGCTTCGAGTTGAGCGTGAAAACCAGGAACCAGCCGATTATGGCGAGATGCGCTACGACTGACCCGGCCAGGACCGCTTCCAAGGTGAGCTCTGTCATGCCCACCAGGCGCTCGCCCACGAGGCGGGAGAGGAAGGCCGCCTGGGGGAATGGGGAAGTCCCAAGCGCGACCCGGGAGGCATGGATGAGGAGGAGACTGTAGGCGACGCCGAACTCGCCGAGGAGAACCCACCAGCCCCAGTCGAGGTTGCTGCCGGCGAAGCGTGAACGGCGCCCGAGTCGTCGCGGGTGCTGCGCCAAACGGATGGCTGCGAACGAGGCGACCGCGATGATGACGAGGGCGATGAACAGGTCCTGCATGAAACCCACGACGTCGAGCAGCGTCAACGACGTGCCAGGCAAGGCGATACGCCGCGCGAACGGGATCTCATAGCCGGAGCTGAACAACTCGCCGAAGATCTCGATGATCGTCGCTTGGACGACGAGGAAGCCCCAGAACACCCATGCGTGCATGACCCCCGGTAGTGACCAGCGGAGGAGCTTCTCCTGGCCGAGCACCTTCGAGAGCAGATACCTGACGTTGCGTCTGACGTAATCCCAGGAACCGCGCTCGGGATCAGGTTGCGCCTTCCTCAACAGCCCGTACAGGAAAGCGATCCGTCGCCCCGCGAAGTAGGCCGCAACTCCGATGACGATCAATCCGACGACTATTCGGGCCGAGTTCAGGATGTCCAAGGCGTCCACTGATGGCGACCTCTGGATGCCAGGGGGCCCGAAGGCCGGGTCGGACGGCTGCTGTGACGATCCAGCGCAGTTTACGTGCCTCGAGAACGCCCCCCGATACGCGCGCTGCCCTTCGTTGCTTCCGTGCCGCGGGCGGCCAGCTAGCGTTGCGGCATGCTGCTGCGGCGGGCACTCACTGCCTTGCTCACTGCCGTGCTCGTGGTCGGCTGTACGGCCGGTGCAACATCCGACGGCAAAGCCGTTCCGGAACGGGTCGATTCCGCCCCGCCGGCCCCGGCGTTCGAGCAGGTCCCGCCGCTGCACCCGTCCATAGACGGCTATCCCAATGCGATGCTTCGGCTCGTCGGGCCGACTGGGGAGGCGGTGACGGTCGCGGCGAAGGTGGCCGACACCGCCTCGCGCCGCGCCCACGGCCTCATGGAGGTACCCGAGCTCCCCGACGGGGTCGGCATGTTGTTCGTCTTCCGCAGGGAGCGAAGCAGCGGGTTCTGGATGAAGGACACGCTCGTGCCATTGGATATCGCGTTTGTCGGGCCCGACGGTGTGTTGCGGCGGATCTTGCGCATGGAGCCCTGCACCGGGACGCGGGGCTGGGCGTTCTGGCGTTCCCTCCGATGTCCCGTCTACGACCCTGCCATCTCCTACCGATACGCGCTCGAGGTGCCCGCCGGCTGGTTCGAGCGGGTCGGGGTCGACACGCGGTGGAGGCTCGAACTTCCCGCGGACCTCCCGGCTATCCCCTGAACGCCAGCGGCACGCGTGCCAGGGGGGAGCTAACTACCGTGTCCACGAGTGCTGTCCCCGCGGTACAGATGCGGTACAGATATAGGAGGAGTCCGTGGAGAGCTGGCAGGTCGTGCTGATTGCCTTCTTCGTGCTGCTGCCACTCGTGCTCATGCTCGACTTCTGGGGAGACGAACGCCTCACGGCTCGTGGCGGGCCCATCCCGCGCCAGTGGCCCCGTCACGAGCTCCCCGTCGAGGGTCAGTCCACCCGCCCGCCGCGTGGCCGGCGACCCGGGACCGGGGCCGTGGTCCCTGAGGAGGCGGGCAGCCCTCCCTTCGGAGAGTAAAGGGGATGGAGGCGAAGCGACCCACGGGTTAGCAGCCACTCCCACTCCGCAGACCATCTCTCGCTTCCCGTTGTGAGCAAGTCGTATGCGAATGGACTCTAGAAACTTGACAGACGGAGGCTCATGCTTATCATGGAGGCAAGAGAAACGGCGGGGCGCCGCCTGGTGCACCTGCCTCTCAGCCTGGTCGAGACGAAGTTGAGGAGGCCTACAAGATGGCGAGAGCTGTAGGGATTGACCTCGGCACGACGAACTCCGTTGTTGCCGTCATGGAGGGTGGCGAGCCGACGGTGATCCCGAACGCCGAGGGCTCGCGCACCACCCCTTCGGTCGTCGCGTTCAGCAAGTCTGCGGAGGTGCTGGTCGGGGAGGTCGCCAAGCGTCAGGCGATCACCAACCCGGACCGCACCATCCGTTCCGTGAAGCGCCACATGGGTACGAACTGGGGCGTCGACATCGACGGCCGGCGCTACACGGCCCAGGAGATCTCCGCGCGGATTCTCATGAAGCTCAAGCGCGATGCCGAGGCCTACCTCGGTGACACGGTGACCCAGGCGGTCATCACCGTCCCGGCCTACTTCGACGACGCCCAGCGTCAGGCCACGAAGGAGGCGGGGGAGATCGCGGGGATGGAAGTATTGCGGCTCGTGGCCGAGCCGACCGCGGCGTCGCTGGCCTACGGGCTGGAGAAGGCCGAGGAGCAGACGATTCTCGTCTTCGATCTCGGCGGAGGCACCTACGACGTCTCGGTGCTCGAACTCGCCGAGGGCGTGTTCGACGTCAAGGCTACGAGTGGTGACAGTCACCTCGGCGGCGACGACTGGGACGAGGTCGTCATGGACTGGATGGTGACGAGCTTCAAGAACAGCCAGGGGGTGGATCTCGCGAAGGATCGCATGGCCCTGCAGCGGCTGAAGGAGGCCGCCGAAAAGGCGAAGATCGACCTTTCTCAGGTGACCGAGACCTCCATCAACCTGCCCTTCATAACGGCAACCGATGCAGGACCGCTGCACCTGGAGCAGACCCTGACGCGGGCGAAGTTCAACGAGCTCAGCGCCCACCTGGTCGAGAGGCTGCGCGGACCGTTCCAACAGGCGATCAAGGATGCGGAGATCCCCGTCACAGCCATCGACCACATCATTCTCGTGGGTGGTGCAACCCGTACGCCTGCTGTGCAGGACCTCGTGCGTGACCTGACTGGAGGCAAGGAGCCTCACAAGGGTGTGAACCCAGACGAGGTCGTCGCGGTGGGAGCGGCGCTGCAGGCCGGCGTGCTGAAGGGAGAGGTCAAAGACGTTCTCCTGCTCGACGTCACCCCGCTTTCGCTCGGAATCGAGACGAAGGGCGGGGTCATGCACAAGCTCATCGAGCGCAACACGACCATCCCCACGCGCCGCTCCGAGGTGTTCACCACCGCCGAGGACAGTCAGCCATCGGTCGAGATTCATGTGCTCCAAGGTGAGCGGGAGATGGCTACCGACAACAAGACGCTGGGCAAGTTCCTGCTCACGGACATCCCGCCCGCACCACGCGGCATGCCTCAGATCGAGGTCACTTTCGACATCGACGCGAACGGCATCGTCCACGTCTCCGCCAAGGATCTCGGTACCAGCAAGGAGCAGTCGATGACCATCACGGGTGGGTCGGCCCTGCCCCGTGATGACATCGATCAGATGATCCGCGACGCCGAACGTCACGCCGAGGAAGACCGTCGTCGGCGGGAAGCCGCGGAGACCCGCAACCAGGGTGACCAGGTCCTCTACCAGACGGAGCGGCTCCTGCGTGAGCACGCTGAGAGGATCCCGGCGGACGTCAAGGCGCGTGTCGAGTCGGCCGCAGGCGACCTGCGCGAGGCCCTGAAGGGTGACGACGTCAACGCGATCCGCGCGCAGACGGAAGCGCTCATGGCCGCCAGCCAGGAGCTCGGCCAGGCCATCTACGCGGCAGGGCAGCAGGCTGGCGCAACCACCGGCCCAGCCGGCGCCAGCCAGCCCGCTGATGAGGAGGTGGTGGAGGCCGAGGTCGTCGAGGAGGGTGGAGATCAGGAGGCCGCCAGCTGATATCGAGGCGGTGGAGCTGTACAGCAGCGACGAGGTGCTGAAACGCGAGAAGGGGGGAAAAGATGAGTTTGGGCCGCTATTACCCGCGGGAGGTTGCGAGCCTCCAAGACGAGGTCGAGCGAATGTTCCGCAGCTTTCTCGGTGCTGGCATGGGGGGCGGCGAGTCTGCTCCCAGCACGGCAGGGGCGTGGAGCCCGGCGTTGGACGTCGAGGAGACCCAGGAGGCGTTCGTCCTCCACGTCGAGCTGCCGGGGTGCCGACCCGAGGACGTCGAGGTGAACCTCGAGGAGAATGTGCTCACCGTGACCGGTGAGCGCGGCTTCTACGACGAGCGTGAGGCCGAAGGCTTCCGCCGCATCGAGCGTCGCTTCGGCCGCTTCCACCGGGCGGTGCGTCTGCCCGACCGGGTGGACCCCGACCGGGTCGAGGCGAGCTTCGAGAATGGCCTTCTCACGATCAACGTGCCGAAGGCCGAGGAGGCGAGGCCGCGTCGTATTCAGGTACGCGCACGAGCTGGCGGCGAAGACCGAGGTGGCGAGGCGGGACCCTTGCCTAGCGGCGCGGACGAGATAAAGGGACGCAGCGCTACCGGAGAGAGCGGGGCATCACCAGGTGCCTGGGGCGGCATTGAAGGTGGCGGCAGCGCGGGGGGCGGAGCCGCCGGGGAGCAGCGGAGATGAAGGCGGAGATGGCCGGGAGGTCATTGAAGGGGGGCCGGCCGAGCGCCGGCCCCCACCGTCAAGGCCCCAGCCAGTGAGGAAGTAGTTCCCAGAGGAGCATGATGACACAGAACCGACCGCCGACCCCGCCAGGACCCGCGCCGGACGAGTCCTTGTCCGCCCGCTTCGCTGCCGGGACCCCAGAAGCGCACGAGCACGAGGTCGAGAACCAGCCCAGCGCTTCCGGTAGCGAGAAGTCGAACGAAGCCGGGGGCGTGAGCGGCAAGAGGACGGAGCATGCCGGCCCCCCGCTGGACGAACCGGTCCAACCTGAACCGGCGGCTGGTGGGGAAGCTCGCCCCAAGATCGCACCTGAAGGCAACGACTCGACCGAACAGCCAGCTGTGGAGGACGCCCGCTCGCGAGAGGAGCTCATCGCAGCTCTGAAGTCCGCTGAGGCTGCCCGCGACGAGTACCTCGAGGACCTGCGCCGCACACAGGCCGAGTTCCAGAACTTCCGCAAGCGGACCATGCGCGAAGGTGCCCTTCAACGCGAGCAGGGCATGATCGAAGTCCTGTCGCGACTCATGGACGTGGTCGACGACTTCGAGCTCGCCGTGCTCGCGGTCGACTCCGCGACCGAGGTGGCGACCCTTCACAAGGGGATCGAGATGGTCTACGCGAAGTTCGTCGAGGTCCTGAAGTCCTTCGGACTCGAGAAGATCGGACAGGAGGGGGTCCCCTTTGATCCCCAGCGTCACGATGCCGTGCAACGCGTCGAAGACGGTGAGCACCGGGGGGAGCCAATCGTGGTTGAGGTCCTGCGTCCTGGCTACCTCGTGGGCGGCCGGGTGTTGCGCCCTGCGATGGTGAAGGTCGTCACGTAGCCCAGGAGGGGGAGTAATGCCGCCACAGCGAGACTGGCTCGACAAAGACTTCTACGCCGTCCTGGGGGTGCCCGAGAACGCCTCCCAGGCGGACATCAAGAAGGCTTATCGCAAGCTGGCCCGCAAGCTCCACCCCGACGCGAATCCCGACGTCCCGAATGCCGAGGAACGCTTCAAACAGGTCAGCGAGGCCTACGCCGTGCTCGGCGAGGAGGACCGGCGCAAGGAGTACGACGAGCTGCGCCGTCTCGCCCGCTCGGGAGCCTTCGCCGGTGGATTCCCAGGCGGTGGACGCGGCGGCCCTGGCGGGTTCACGTTCTCGACAGAAGGCGATCTTGGCGACCTCAGCGACCTGCTCGGCGACCTCTTCGGCGGCGGAGGTGGCTTCGGGCCCTTCGGGGGCTTCGGGTCGCGCGGGCAGCGGGTGCGACGCCCTCAGAAGGGGGCCGACCTCGAAGCGAGCGTCAATCTGTCCTTCGAGGATGCCTTGCAGGGTGTCACAACGACCCTGAGGGTTACCGGCGACGGCCCGTGCGAGACCTGTGGCGGAAGCGGCGCCCGGCCGGGAACGTCTCCCCGCGTCTGTCCCCAATGTGGCGGCTCAGGCACGGTCGCGGTGGATCAAGGCATGTTCTCCCTCGCGCAGCCCTGCCCGAACTGCGGGGGACGCGGACAGATCATCGAGGACCCCTGCCCGGCCTGCGGCGGTTCCGGCCGCCAGGTCAAGCCGCGTGAGATCCGCGTGAGTATTCCCGCGGGCGTGAAGGACGGTGCCCGCATCCGCCTGGCTGGCCGGGGTGGGCCCGGCGAGAATGGTGGCCCCGCTGGCGACCTCTACGTGCGTGTCGCCGTCGACTCTCACCGCACCTTCGGGCGGCGCGGGGACGATCTCACCGTCGAGGTACCCATTACCTACTCCGAGGCGGCGCTCGGCACGAACCTCGTCGTGCCCCTGCCCCCCATACCCGGAGACCCGCCGACGACGACCATCCGGATCCCACCCGGCACGGCCAGCGGACGAACGTTCCGTGTCCGGGCCAAGGGCGCCCCGAAACGGGCCGGCGGTCGCGGGGACCTCCTCGTGACCGTCCGGGTCGAAGTGCCGACGAAGCTTTCGCGTCGGCAGCGGCAGCTGCTTGAGGAACTCGCCACCCTCGAGGAGTCGCCGCGGGAGCGGCTACTCGCAGGAGTCTAAAACGGCATCTCTGAGGAGCACTCGGAGCTCGAGTCTGGTGAACAGTGAGGTGAGCGGGCGTGGCGCATGGACGTGACGAGCCGGTGTATGTGATCTCGGTGGCAGCTGAACTCGCCGAGATGCACCCTCAGACCCTGCGGGCCTACGAGCGCAGCGGTCTCGTCTCTCCCCGGCGGTCGGCCGGGAACGTGCGCCGCTACTCCGAGCGTGACGTCGAGCGCCTCAGGGAAGTGCAGCGGCTGACCGGCGAGGGATTGAACCTGGCCGGTGTGAAGATGGTACTGGAGCTGAGAGAGGTCCTCGCCGCGGCGCAGCGGCGGGCGGCACTCCTCGAGCAGGAGGTCGAGCGGTTGTCCAAACGGCTCCGTGAGGACGTCGAGGCCGCCCACCGCAGTCACCGCTTTGAACTCGTTCCACAGCCTCGGAGCGCGCTAGAACCACACCCGATGTCCTACCGCATGCAGAAACCCCAAGGAAGAAACTGACGATGAACCCGGAGAAGTTGACCCTCAAGTCATCCGAGGCGCTGCAGAGCGCAATCAGCCTGGGGCGCGAACGCCACCACCCCGAGGTCATACCCGCGCATCTGCTCGTGGCCCTGCTGGGCCAGCCGGAGGGCGTGGTACTGCCGCTCGTGCAGCGCCTGGGTGTCACCCCCACAACACTGCGGGATTACATCGAGCAAGTGCTCAAAGCGGTGCCGGCCGCATATGGAGCGACCGGGGAGGTGCGCCTGTCTGCCCGTCTCAGCCAGGTGCTGGACGCCGCTGAGCACGAGGCGACCCAGCTCGCCGACGAATACGTTTCGACCGAGCATCTCCTGTTGGCTCTGGCCGACGAGGAGGGGCCGGCTGGTCGCGTGCTCCGTGAAGCCGGGGTGGCGCGGGACGCGATCCTCGCTGCGTTGCGTCAGGTACGTGGAACCCAGCGCGTGACGAGCCCCACGCCGGAGTCGACGTACGAGGCGCTCGAGAAGTACGCCCGCGACCTCACCCAGATGGCTCGCGAAGGCAAGCTCGATCCCGTCATCGGACGTGACGACGAGATACGTCGCGTCATCCAGGTGCTCGTGCGCCGCACGAAGAACAACCCCGTCCTCATCGGCGAGCCGGGAGTCGGAAAGACCGCCATCGTGGAGGGCTTGGCCCGACGGATCGTGGAGGGGGACGTGCCCGCGATCCTCACGGACAAACAGCTCGTCCAGCTCGACCTGGCCTCGATGATCGCCGGCTCGAAGTATCGCGGCGAGTTCGAGGAGCGTTTGAAGGCCGTGCTGAAGGAGATCGAGGCTTCCGAGGGGCAGATCATCACCTTCGTCGACGAGCTCCACACCGTGGTGGGGGCGGGCGCCGCCGAAGGGGCGATGGACGCATCGAACATGCTCAAGCCCATGCTCGCCCGAGGACAGCTGCGCATGATCGGCGCCACGACCCTCGACGAGTACCGCAAGCACATCGAGAAGGACCCTGCGCTCGAGCGCCGTTTCCAGCCCGTGTTCGTCGGCCAACCGAACGTCGCCGACACAATCGCGATCCTGCGTGGCCTGAAGGAGCGCTACGAGGTCCATCACGGCGTGCGCATCACCGACGACGCCCTCATCGCCGCGGCAACCCTCTCGGACCGCTACATCACGGACCGCTTCCTGCCGGACAAGGCGATCGACCTCCTCGACGAGGCGGCGGCCCGGTTGCGGATCGCGATCGACTCCATGCCCCCGGAGATCGACGAGATCGATCGGCGGGTGCGTCAGCTGGAGATCGAGCGTGCCGCGCTCGCCCGGGAGGAGACCGAGACCGCCAGGGCCAGGCTCGCCGACCTGGAGGCCGAGCTCGCCGAGTTGCGGGAGCAACTCGACGGGTTGAGGGCGCAGTGGCAGTCGGAGAAGGAGGCCATCTCACAGCTGCAGGTGCTGAAGGAGGAGCTCGAGCAGGTGCGCGAGCAGGCCGCCGCCGCGGAACGTGAGGGTGACCTCCAGCGCGCCGCCGAGCTGCGCTACGGCAGGGTGCCCGAGCTGCAGCGGCAGGTGACCGAGGCCGAAGCACGGATCGAGGAGCTACGGGCGGAAGGCGGGAGCCTGCTCGACGAGGAGGTCACCGCGGACGAGATCGCCGAGGTCGTCTCCAAGTGGACCGGCATCCCCGTGTCGAAGCTCATGTCCTCGGAGATGGAGAAGCTGCTCCATCTCGAGGACGAGCTCCACCGGCGGGTGGTTGGTCAGGACGAAGCGGTAGAGGCGGTCGCGAACGCTGTCCGTCGCGCCCGGTCTGGACTGGCCGACCCCGACCGTCCCCTGGGCTCGTTCCTGTTCCTCGGCCCTACCGGCGTGGGTAAGACCGAGCTCGCGCGCACCCTCGCCGCGTACCTGTTCGATGACGAGCGGGCGATGATCCGCCTCGACATGGGGGAGTACCAGGAGAAGCACACGGTCGCGCGCCTCATCGGCGCGCCGCCCGGCTACGTCGGCTACGAGGAGGGCGGGCAGCTGACCGAGCAGGTGCGACGCCGTCCGTACTCGGTCGTCCTGCTCGACGAGGTCGAAAAGGCCCACCCGGACGTCTTCAACGTCCTGTTGCAGGTCCTCGACGACGGACGGCTCACCGACGGGCAGGGGCGGATGGTCGACTTCCGCAACATCGTGCTCATCATGACCTCGAACCTCGGCTCACAGTTCATCCTCGACCCGAGTGCGTCAGAGGACGAGATCCGCGAGAAGGTCATGGCGGAGGTCCGGAGTCACTTCCGCCCCGAGTTCCTGAACCGGGTCGACGAGATCGTGATCTTCCAACGGCTCGACCGCGCCCAGCTCACCCGGATCGTCGACATCCAGTTCGATCGGCTGCGCGCAAGACTGGCCGCACGAGACCTCCTCCTCGAGGTGACCGACGCCGCCAAGCTGTGGCTGGCCGAACATGGGTACGACCCCGTCTACGGCGCCAGACCGCTGAAGCGGGTGATCCGAAAGGAGCTCGAGGACAAGATCGCCATCGAGCTGCTGAACGGGCGCATCAGCGAGAGCGAGACGATCGTCGTCGACCACCCCGAGGGGGGCGAGGGACTGGTGCTCGCGAGCCCCTCGCCGGCTGGCGTCTCCTCGTGACTCTCCGACTGGCGCCGGGCAGAACGGCCGGTTGGACAGGGTGGCGCACCGAACGGCAGGGCTAACGCCTGAACGGATCTGACTAGAGTTCGGGGCCGGCCCGGCGACGGCGGGGGGTGCGATGGCGGTCGCGAGGACCCGGTGCCGTCAGGCGTTGCGGCGCACGCGGTCCACCTTCTCGCGCGGCCGCGTTGTGCTGCTCGTGGGCGCCCTCCTGGCCAGCGGATGCGGAACGTTCATGGACAAGGGGGCGCTCGCCCCCAAGGGCCCGGCCGCCTCCGACTACGAGAAGATCTTCTGGTATTCGACGTGGACCGCCGTCGTGGTCTTCGTCGTCGTCATGGGGCTCCTCCTGTTCGCCATCTTCCGGCCCCGGGGCGAGGAGCCCTCCCGTCTCGACGGCAACAGGTTCGTCGTCCTCGGCGGGCTCGTGATCCCCGCCGTCATCCTCATGGGAATGCTCGGACTGACCGTCACGGGCCTCAACTTCACTCCGCAGGAAGGGGACGTCGAGATCTCTGTTATCGGCCACCAGTTCTGGTGGGAGGTCTACTACCCGGAAGGGGACTTCGAGACCGCCAACGAGATTCACATCCCCGTTCACACTCCGGTGGAGCTGAAGCTGGCCTCCGACGACGTCATCCACAGCTTCTGGGTGCCGGAGCTTGCAGGCAAGCAGGATCTCGTTCCCGGGCGTGAGAACCGGCTCATCATCGAGGCGGAGGAGCCCGGCACCTATCGGGGCCAGTGCGCGGAGTACTGCGGCCTGCAGCACGCGAACATGCTCATCCGGGTCATAGCCCACCCCCACGAGGAGTTCGAGGCCTGGAAGGAGGAACAGACCCGTCCTGCCGCGGTGCGAGACGCTCGCGCCGAAGAGATCTTCCAGGCAAACTGCGCCGGCTGCCATACCATCCGGGGCACGACGTCAACGGGTGAGTTCGGGCCAGACCTCACCCATCTCGCCAGTCGCGAGACCCTCGGTTCGGTCATGATCCCCAACGAACGGGGTCACCTCGCCGGTTGGATCGTCAACTCGCAGACCATCAAGCCCGGCAACGAGATGCCGCCGATCACCACGCTCGAGCCCGAGGAGCTTCGCCTGCTCCTCGACTACCTGGAGGCCCTGAAGTGACGACGACGGCCGCCCCGACTACGGCGCAACGACTCACCTACATCTGGTCCGATACGCCCGGCCTGGTCGGCTTCTTCAACAGCGTCGACCACAAGAAGATCGGGATCCGCTACCTCGTCACCTCGATCATCTTCCTCGTCTTCGGGGGCATCCAAGCGCTCATGCTGCGGACCCAACTCCTCAGCGCGGGGAGCGAGCTCCTCAGCCCGGACATGTACAACCAGCTCATGTCCATCCACGGCACGACGATGCTGCTCTTCTTCAACACGCCCGTGTGGGCCGGGTTCGGCAACTACTTCTTGCCGATCCAGATCGGCACGCGGGACATGGCCTTCCCACGCCTGAACATGCTCTCCTACTGGATCTTCCTCCTCGCCGGCATCTTCACCTACTCGAGCTTCTTCATCGGCGAGATCCCCAACGGTGGCTGGTTCGCCTACCCGCCGTTCACGAGCAAGCTCTACAACCCCGGCACCGGCATCGACTTCTACACCATCGGGATCTCCTTCCTCGGGATCTCGACGACGGTCGGTGGCATCAATTTCCTCGTCACGACCTTCAAGATGCGTGCGCGCGGCATGACCGCGAGCCGGCTGCCGATCTTCGTGTGGGGTATCGTCATCACGTCGTTCATCATCATCTTCTCGCTGCCGGCCATCACGCTCGCGAACGTCCTGCTCGAGATCGACCGGGCCGTGGGTTTCAACTTCTTCAACCCCAAGGCGGGCGGCGATCCCATCCTCTACCAGCACATGTTCTGGCTGTGGGGGCATCCAGAGGTCTACATCGTGTTCGTGCCGGCCACCGCGGTCGTCTCGATGATCGTGCAGACCTTCTCCAAGATCCGCCTCGTCGCCTACATGTGGGTCGTGACCGCCCTCGCCTCCATCGCCTTCATCAGCTTCGGCGTGTGGGTCCACCACATGTTCACGGTCGGGCTCGGGTTCACCGCGCTGGCGTTCTTCTCCGCTGCGAGCATGATGGTGAGCATCCCGAGCGGCATCCAGTTCTTCGCCTGGATCGCGACGATGTGGAAGGGGCGCCCGACCTTCCCCACGCCCATGCTCATGGTCGTCGGGATGATGGTCGTGTTCCTGATCGGGGGTATCACCGGGGTCCAGGTCGCCATGGTGCCCGCCGACTTCCAGTACCAGGACACCTACTTCATCGTCGCCCACATGCACTACGTGCTCGTCGGCGGGTCGGTCTTCCCCATCTTCGCTGCCCTCTACTACTGGATGCCGAAGTGGACCGGGCGCATGTACAACGAGTTCGTCGGCAAGTTGAGCTTCTGGACCATGTTCATCGGCTTCAACCTGTCGTTCTTCCCCATGCACATCGTCGGTCTCATGGGCATGCCCCGCCGCGTCTACACGTATGAGGCTGGTCTCGGCTGGGACGGGCTGAACCAGATCGCGAGCATCGGCGCCTACGTCTTCGCCCTCGGGCTCGCCCTGTCGTTCGGCAACTGGCTGTGGACGATCTACAGCAAGCGAGGCAAGGAGGCTGGACCCAACCCCTGGAAGGCCGCGGACCTGGAGTGGGCGACCACCTCACCGGTTCCCGCCTACAACTTCCTCGAGTTCCCCGAGGTGAAAAGCCTCACCCCATTGTGGGACGGGGAGAAGCACGAGGAGGGCGTCGTGGAGGAACCCGCCCACGACCGGCCGGTCCTGATGCCCCCGGAGGGCGAGGTCGAGCACTACACGCTCGTCACCGGTGGGGTCGAGGCGGAGACCGAGGCGATCATGCCGATGCCACCTCCATCCTTCTACCCCTTCCTCGTCGCCCTCGGGATGTTCATCACCGCCTACGGGGTCCTCATCCGCCAGTTCTGGCTCGGCGCGGCCGGTGCCCTCGTCATCACGGCCTCGCTCATGGGCTGGTTCTGGCCGGCGGCCGAGCGGGAGCACGAGATCGAGGTGATCGCATGACCGTCGGCGCGACCGCCCACGGCCCGACAACTGTCATCCGCCCGGGGAAATCCACGGGCTGGTGGGGGATGTTCTGGCTCATCGCGACCGAGAGCGTGCTCTTCGGCCTGCTCCTGTTCACCTACGTCTACTTCCGCTCCGGAGCGAGCGAATGGCCCCCTGGAGGGCTGCCGCTGCCAGAACTGCAGTCGACCGTCATCCGGTCGTTCCTCCTCGTGGGCAGCAGCATCCCGATGGTCCTCGGCGAGCGTGCCCTCGAACACAAGGGCAACATGGAGAAGACGGCGGTGTGGATCCTCGTCGTGCTCTTCCTCGCGGCTGTGTTCGTGGTGGGCCACATTCAGGAGATGGCCGTCCTCATGGAGGAGATCACGCCCCAGCGGACCGCCTACGGCAGCGTGTTCATTACGATCATCAACTTCCACATCGCACACGTCCTCGTCGGCATGCTCATCCTCGCGTACCTCCTGCCGCACGTCCTTCGAGGGGTGTTCACCAAGGAGAACCACTCGATGGTGAAGTTGGGCGCCTACTACTGGCACTTCGTCGACGTGATCTGGGTCTTCGTGTTCTTCCTTCTGTACCTGTCCCCACACATCCTCAAGACCTAGGGAGATGGGAGAGATTCGGGTGGGAGGGGCTGATAAGAATGGCTGAGGAGACGGCCGAGCAGGAGACGGCCCAGCAGGAGACGGACCAGACGGAGAGGGTCCAGAGGCGGGAGAGAACCTCCCCCCGGATCGGCCTGGTCTATGCCCTGGGGGCGGGAATGTCGTTCTGGGGCGTCCACATCGCTGGCATGCCGGCCGTCACGCCCTATATCTGCCACACGGAGCAGACGATCCTGTGGCACCTGTTGTCCGTCGGCACGATCATCCCGATCCTTCCCGCCCTCTCCATCTCGTGGCGCTACTGGAAGTCGGAGGAGTCGACCGAGGGAGTGGCGTTCCTCGGGCAGATCGGCATCATCCTCAACCTCCTCTCGATCATGGCCATTCTTCTCGAGTGGGCACCGGTGTTCTTCCTCCACCCTTGCCTGTCCTGATGGTTCCGTTCGTCGCCCACGCCGGCCAACCACTCGCCCCCCACGACCTCTGGTCGGCCTGGAGCTTCGAGCCCACGGTCGTGATGGGGATCCTCGTGGGGGGGTGGCTGTACGCACGGGGGTTCCGGTGGCTGCGAGGCGGCGAAGCGGGGCGGCGGGCCATCCCCGCTTGGCGTGCAACCTGTTTCTTCGCCGCCCTGGTGACCATCGGCCTCGCTGTCCTCTCCCCGCTCGACGCCCTCGGCGAGACGCTCTTCGGGGCGCACATGTTCCAACACATGCTGCTCGCGTTCGGCGCGGCGCCTCTGCTCGTGCTCGGGCGTCCGCTGCTCGTGACGTCGCTCGGCCTGCCTCCCGCCGTGCGGCGCCGCCTGTGGGCGGTACGTCTCGCGGTCACCCCCTCCCACCGTGGGGCGATCGGGTGGGCAGTCTTCGCCGTCCTCGCCCACACCGTGACCTTCTGGGCCTGGCACCTCCCGGGCCTCTACCAGGCGGCGTTGCGCTCCCATCCCCTCCACGTCGTCGAGCACACGACGCTGCTCGCAGGCAGTCTGGCGCTGTGGTGGCTCGTCGCCGATGCGCGGGGCCGCCACGCGAACGCCGCCGGCGTGTTCGCGCTCTTCGTCGGGATGCTCCAGTCGAGCGTGCTGGCTGCGCTCCTGACATTCGGGTCGATTCCGTGGTACGCCGAGCACGCCGCGGGGGCTGGGGCCTGGGGACTCTCTCCCCTGGACGACCAGCAACTGGCGGGCGGACTCATGTGGTTCCCGGGCGGTCTCGTCTACATCGTCGGCGGGGCGGTCCTGTTCGCGCGCTGGCTGCGGGAAGACGAGCGGGTGGCCTCGTACGCACAGTGGATGGCGCGCGGGGGAGTGTGAGGAGGCGGCCATGGTTGGCAGTGCAAGACTCACACGTGGCAGGAAGGGGCTCCGTCTCCTGACCGGTTGGGGTCTGGTGGGCGCCGCGGCCTTCGCTGTCGCTGCCTGTGGCGGCCAGCCGCGGACTGGCGCGGCGCTCGAGGCCCCCGCATCCGCCGACCTCGGCCGGGAGGCCATCAGCTACTACGGCTGCGGCGCCTGCCACACCATCTCCGGGGTCCCGAATGCGGACGGAGGCGCCGCACCGCCCATCGACCACTTCAGCAGACGCGCCTACATCGCTGGGCGGCTCGCGAACACGCCCGAGAACCTGGCGCGATGGATCGAAGATCCTCAGGCAGTCGAACCGGGGACCGCGATGCCCAACCTCGGCGTCACCCCCGATGACGCCCGCAACATTGCCGCCTACCTGCACTCGATGCGCTGATACGCGAGCCTGAATGAGCACCTGCTAGCTGGCCGACTCGCTGGCCGTCGCCGGCTCGTGCTCGGCGGTAGCAGTCTCGGCCTCGGGCTCCTCCTCCCGAGGCTCCTCCTCGTACCACTCCATCCCCGGCGGGCGTTCCTTGGCCACGGCAAGTCCCCTGCACCAGTTGTAGGTGAGGAAGTAGACGAGTACCGGGGCGATGATGGTCGCGCCGCGAAGGAAGACGACGAGCCCGCTGACGGGAACTCTGAGTTCGTAAGCGAGGAGGTCGCTGCTTCCGGCGATCGTGAGCACGCCGTAGAAGGTGAGCATCGCGGCCCCGAACGCCGAGCGGACCGGGCGGTCGCGCGGCCGGTCGAGCAGGTGATGCTCAGCCGTGTCCTTGGTGAGGCGGCGTTCGATGAAGGGGTAGGCGTAGAGGCCGAGGAACGTCAGAGCCGGCAGGAGGACGGCAGGCAAGAAGGGGTTGGGGATCATGTACCCCAAGCCGCGGAACTCCCAGGGCGGCATGAGGCGCAGGGACCCCTCGAGCCACCCCATGTACCAGTCGGGCTGCGAGCCGATGCTCACCACGTAGGGGTCGTAGGGCCCGTAGAACCAGACCGGGTTGATCTGGAACAGCCCCCCGAGGCCCGCGATGACCCCCGACACGATGAAGAACATTGCGAACGACAAGGCGGTGTAGGTCGGCCATAGCGGCAGCCCGACGACGTTGTCCTCCCGCCGGCCCTCGCCGGGGAACTGGGTATGGGTCTGACGGAAGACGAGGGCGAGGTGGAGGCCGATGAGCGCGAAGAACAAGGTCGGGAGCAGGAAGATGTGGAGCATGTAGAGCCGGGTCAGGAGGTGCTCCCCTGGGAAGGTCCCACCGAAGATGAACGAGGCCAGCCACGTGCCGATGAGGGGGATCGACTCGAAGATCGCGTAGCCGATGCGGAGCCCGGTTCCGGACAGCAGATCGTCGGGAAGGGAGTAGCCCGCGAACCCCTCGATGATCGCAAGTATGAGGAGCGTGACGCCGATCATCCAGTTCATCTCACGCGGCCGGCGGAACGCTCCCGTGAAGAAGACACGGCACAGGTGTACGACGATGGCGGCGGTGAAGATGAGGGCCGCCCAGTGGTGCATCTGCCGGAACAGCAGGCCGCCGGGGACGTCGAAGCTGAGCTTGACGGTCGAAGCGTAGGCGGACGAAACCTCGACGCCGTTGAGGGGTTGGTATTCCCCCAGGTAGTGCGTCTTCGTGTGCGATCCGTCGAAGAACAGCGCGAGGAAAGTGCCGGTCAGGACGAGCACGACGAAGCTGTAGAGGGCGATCTCGCCGAACAGATGTGCCCAGCTCTCCGGGAAGATCTTCTTGAGCTTCTTCTCGGCCCAGCCTGAGCCGGCGACGCGTCGATCGATCCAGCGGGCGAGTCCTTCGATCATGGCAGTTCCCAGAATCCGGGCCCGACGGGCTCATGGAAGTCGTCTTGCGCGATGAGAAAGCCTTCCGCGTCGATGGCGAGCGGCAGCTGGGGCAGGGGTCGGGTGGCGGGGCCGAAGAGTGGCTTCGCCGACTGCAGCACGTCGAAGGCGGTCTGGTGGCAGGGGCAGAACAGGCGTTGCGAATCCACCTGGTAGAGCCCGACGGGGCAACCGGCATGGGTGCAGATCTTCGAGAAGGCGATGAAGCCCTCGGGTGACCATTCCTCGCGGCCCGCCTGTGCCTGGAGGAGCTCAGGTGGAACGCGCAGCAGGACGGTCTGGGAGTCCTCCGGGCGGTAGTGGGTTGCGGGGAAGACCGTGAGGATGGAGTTGTACTCCATGTCGTGGATCGATACGGGCTTGCCCTCGTCGGTGATGAGGCGATCGCCGGGTTGCCAGCCCGTGTGGCGACGAGAGGAAAGGGGGCTCGGCCCGAGTGATCGGAGTGGGACGAGAGTCGCGAGGCCGGTCACGCTCAGCGCGGCGAAGAGCAGACGCCCGAGCAGGCCCCGGCGTCCGATCCGCTCGGTCCGCTCGCGGAAGACCTTGACCGCTTCGTCACGCTCGTCCGGCTTCGAGTAGAACGGGCGCTCCTCTGAAGCCTCCCCGGGCATGAAGTTGTGCGCCCAGACGACGATCCCGGCGCCGATGCCGAGGAAGGCGAACATGAGGCTCGCGCCGAGGGCCTGGTTGAAAATGCCCTCGTGGGTGAGGAACTCGCTGTTGCGGTAGAT
>JBHELG010000147.1:0-16662 GCA_046263195.1 Nitriliruptorales bacterium
CTGGACGATCCGGCACTCGTGCACGTTGGAAGTGGCGGAAGACCAAGGAGGCAGCTCGGAAAGGGCCGAGCGTACGGCGTCCTCGGTGTCCAACATATTCGGCCGCAATCTGTCGGTAACCATTGCGTCGGGATGCTCTCATCACCCGGAAAAAGGTGGAAGGGCGGTAAGTCGTAGATGAAAAATCTCTCACGCAGCTCTCGGTCTGCTTGCACGCATCACCCCAGGCATCACCGGCTCTAAAGACGTGCGGCCTTGTGGATTGACCGCTGCGACGAGGACCCGCGCTAGGGGTCGCGACGGAGCGCTGCTCAGGGAGGCAGCGGAACAGGCAGTGCACGAAGCAATTTCTAGCGCGGTGGGGCGGCAGCCGGCACCGTGTAAGAGAAGGTCGAGCCTTCGCCCTTCACAGTGTCGACCGAGATGGTGCCACCCTGCCCCTCCGCCAGCGCCTTGGCGATGTGAAGGCCCATCCCGATGCCCTCGACGGTGCCGTTGCCTCGCTCCGCCAAACGGGAGAACGGGCGAAACAATTGGGGGAGGTCATCAGGATTGATCCCGACTCCCTCGTCGCGAACGCTGATTACGAGGTGATCACCGCGGTCGACCACCGAGACGTGTACGGTGCTCGTCTGTGGCGAGAACTTCAGGGCATTCGTCAGCAGATTGTTCAGGATCTGAACTTGACGGACCTCGTCCGCGAGCACGGCGGGTAGCGGCGACCCTCGGGACAATTCGATGCTCCGGCCCGTTGCGCTGCGCATCCCGTTTACCACGCGTTCGACGAGGCTTCCGAGATCGATCGCTCGCAGGTCGTAGCTGAACTCACCGGAGTCGATCCGAGCCATCGTGAGGATGTCTGCCACAAGCCTTTCGATCTGCGCGGCGTTGTTGCTGGCCTTGGTCAAATATTCCTCTATCTCTGCGTCTCCAAACTCCGACCGCCCGTCGCGCACCAGGCGGAGGAACTCCGAAATCAACGTCGCGGGGGTTCGAATGTCGTGCACCACCATTGCTACGAACTCGTTCCGCAGCCGATCCAGCTCACGTAGGCGGTCCAGCGCGACCTCGAGTTCGTTCTGTTTGCGCCTCAAGGCCCTGCTCTCGTGGATCCCTGCGCTCGCCTCTTGTTGGAGTAGCGCGACGGCGCGCAGTCTGTCGTGGGGATCCGTGAGCTTCGAGTAGCTCTCGCCGGGGATGACATCGGTGTGCTGCTGACACACGGTACGAAACGGCGCCCCGCTCTCCTCCCGGGTGAAGACCCGCATCGGATAGGCACACATCAAAGTGAAGTCACGGTTTTCAGCCAGCTCGTTCCACAGGTCCTCGAGTGCGATGGCGGCAGGGATGTTGCCCTCTTCCCACAGCAGCGCCACCATCTCGCCGTATATGCGCAAGCGGCGACCGCCCTCTATCGCCTCGTCCATCAGTCCGGACAGGAGCGCGCGGAAGCGCTCGGGGTCCGGGACCCCCTCCTCCATGAACCCCGCCAGCGTCCGACCAGCATCGAGGTCGATCAGCTGGCCGCGCCGGCGGGCGGTCGTGATGTCGAGCCCCTCCCCGACGAGCGCCGCCTCGAACTTCTGGCGGTGCTCGCTGGTGGCCACGATGATCGCAGCGTCGCCTCCAGCCAACGCCGGAGCGAGGAATTGGACACCAGACGCGACCAAGAACTCGTCGCTCTCGTAGAACTCCACGAGGTGGCTTCCAGCCGGCGGCGTGGAGAGACGCTCCCGCGCCGGCTCAGCTGCTACAGCCTGCAACGGATCCAAGGAGATGCTCCGTGCCAGGTAGCGAGCCTCGCAGAGGCTCAAGACGTTGGCCCGTCACGATATAGCTTCGCCGTTCGTTCCGCCCGGGGACGAGGGCGTCCTTCGCGGGAGACCGCGACGGGCGGGACCTCGATGAGGAGCGGGCAGTCATGCCATCAGCTCACGGGCCGAGAAGTAGATGCCGAACACGACGAGCAGCCAGCCGAATGCCTTGCGGATCTTGCGCTGCACCATTGCCTGGGCGAGGTGGGCAGCGACGAAGGCCCCCGGGACGGCTGTGACGGCAAGGAGCCCCGCGACACGCCAGTCGATGTTGCCGACGATCCCATGAGTGATGACGGTGGGCACTGAGAGTCCGACGATGACAGCGAGGCTCGTTCCAGCCGCGGGACGCATCCTCAGACCGAAAGCCAGCAGGTAGAGCGGGACGAGCAGGAAGCCGCCGCCGTTGGCGAGCAGGCCCGTCAGCAGTCCCACGATCGCCGTGGCGGCCACCAGGAGCGGTCCACTCTCACGCCGGTGGCTACCTGCCGCTCGCGTCTCCTCGCCAATGGGGCGTACGAGCCGCGCCCCGACCACCGCGACGGCGATTCCTGCGGCCACCAATAGGGCACGTCCGCCGACCACGCGGGCCAGTAGGGCTCCTGCCACGCCGAAGGGCACCGCTCCCAGGAGGGACAGGCCGGCGACTCTCCACTGGACCTCGTCTGATCGCACATAGGCGACGCCAGCGCTAGCGGCGATGGGAATGGTGACGGGAAGGGGGGATGCGACGGCTTGCAGGCCCTCCACTCCCAGCAGCGCCAGCAGCGGCGTGGCGATGGACGCCCCTCCGATGCCGAACATGCCCGACAGTAGTCCCACTACCGCGCCCACACCCAGTAGCCACGTCCATCCGACCGTCTCTGTCACGGTCAACCTCCCGAGGCGGCTTCGTCACCGCCCACCTGGGGGACACCAGCTAGTCGTCCAGGAATGTGCGGGCGATTTCTGCGACGTCCCCCATGATCGCCTTCTCGAGCACTGCCTCTCCTACGCGCTCTCGCAAGGCATCGGAAGCCCCGACGAGGCGCAGTGCCCGCTCATGCTGTCCGCGCAGCAGGGCGAGGTCGGCGAACGCGTAGAGAGCCCACTCCGTCCCCATCAGGTTGTCGAGTTGACGGAATACGGAAAGGCTGGCGCGGTAACGTCTCTCGGCGGCCTCGCCGTTGCCCTCCTTCCTGGCCACCACCCCCAGGTTGAATTCCGCGAACGCGCTCCACCAGGGTCATGCAGGTCCGTGAACGCCTCCAAGGCGTCCTCGAACAGCGGCCGTGCCTGTCCCGGCCGCTCCTCGAGGAGTGCGAGCAGGCCAAGTACCATGTTGCATTCGTTGGCCTTCTGTCGGTTACCGAGACCGATGTTGCGCTCCCTGGCCTCCTCCAGGTTCACTCGCGCCACCTCAAGGCGACCGGCGTACATTTGGGCCACGCCGAGCTCCTCGAGGGCGTCGGCGACACCACGCGGCTCACCCAGTTCGCGGTGGATGGACACCGCTTCCTCTGCCAAGCCCAGATACGCCTCGGTTTCGCCCTGCCAGGAGATCAGATCTGCCGCGACGGTCAACGCTCGAGCCCGCAGCAGCGTCCTTTCGGCGGCCCCCGGCAGTGCAAGCAGCTCTCGGAGCCAGCGCACCCCTTCGTGGAGGTGACTCCCGAGTCGCCAGAAGCTGCGAAGGGCCACAGAGAGCCGCAAACCGAGTTCAGCTGCGCCGGACTGCAGCGCCCAGCCCAGAGCCGAGCGGAAGTTGTCGAGGTCGCGCTCCAGTCGCCGGGTCCAAGTCCCCTGCTCGGGGCCTGACAGCGCGTCGGACGCCTGTTCGGCGATCTCGATCAAGTGCTCGGCGTGGCGGCGGCGGATGGCCGCTTCCTCCCCGGATTCCGCGAGCCGCTCGAGTCCGTACTCGCGGATCGTCTCGAGCATGGCGAACCGGGCCTCCCCCTCGCCCGTGTCCACGCTCCGAACAAGGTTGTTGTCACCAGGGAGACGAGGCCATCCAGCGTGTCCAGCCCCAGCTCCCCCTGGGGGTTGGCCACCGCCTCCACCGCTTCCAAGCTGACCCCACCGGCGAAGACCGTCAGACGCGAGAACATGCGCCGCTGCGGCTCGTCGAGCAGCTCGTAGGACCACTCGATCGTGCGACGCAGGGTGCGCTGCCGCTCCGGCAGGTTGCGATCCTGGGAGGCAAGCAGCGGCAGACGCTACTCGAGGCGTGCCAGCAGCGCCTGGGGTGGCAGAGGCTTGACGAGGCTTGCAGCGAGTTCGATGGCGAGGGGCAGCCCGTCGAGTCGAACAGTGATCTCTGCCACCGCGACCGCGTTGTCGCGGTGAGGCGGAAGTCCGGCTTGGCGGCTACGGCCCGCTCGGCGAACAGCGCCACCGACTCGAACCGTGCCAGGGCTTCGAGGCCGGGCAGGTGGCGGGGGTCGGCAAGCGCGAGCGGGGGCACTGGGAACTGCTGCTCCCCGTAGAGGTGCAACGGCGCGCGGCTGGTGACCAGTGCCTTGACTCCGGGGGCAGCGCGTAGCAGTGGTTCGAGGACGCTGGGGCCGGCGCCGGTGACCTGCTCGAAGTTGTCCAGGACGAGCAGAAGCTCCTGGTCCCGCAGGTGGTCTCTCAACGTGTCGAGCATCGGGCGTCCTGCCTCCTCGCGCACGCCGAGGGCGCCGGCGATGGCTGTGGCGACCAGCTCGGGGAGCGTCACCGCAGAGAGGTCGACGAAGAACACGCCGTCGGAAAAGTCAGCGAGGGCCTCCGCAGCGACCTGCAGCCCCAGGCGGGTCTTGCCCGTGCCTCCGGGCCCCGTCAGGGTGACCAGACGGTGGCCGTCCAGAAGCTCGCGCGTGCGGACGATCTCCTCGGCCCGCCCGATGAAGGCGGTGAGCTGGGGCGGCAGATTGCTGCGCCGGGCATCGAGACTGCGGGGCGGGGGGAAGTCCTGCTCCAGCCCCTCGATCGCCACCTGGTGAGGCGTTCCGGTGCGGTGAGGTCCTTCAGGCGATGCTCGCCGAGGTCCCGCAACCGCGTTGCAGCTGGCAGGTTCCGTTCGACCAGCGAGACGGTGGCCTTGGAGAGCAGAACTTGACCGCCGTGACCCGCCCCGGCGATGCGAGCCGCCCGGTTGACGTCCATCCCCAGGTAGTTGTCCCCTCCGAGGATCCCTTCCCCTGTGTGCAGTCCCATCCTCACGCGCATCGCCACCCCCTCGGGCCACGCTGTCTTCGTCAGCTCACGTTGAGCCTGGACCGCCGCACGCACGGCTCCGCTCGGTGTGGAGAACACCGCGAAGAAGGAATCGCCCTCGGTGCTGACCTCACAGCCCTCGCCCTCGGTGATGGCTGCTCGCAGGATGGCATCGTGGCGAGCCTGGACGTCGCGGTAGCGCGCGCCGAGCTCCTCCAACAGCCGGGTCGACCCCTCCACGTCGGTGAACAGGAAGGTGACGATCCCCGACGGCAGGTGACGCATGTCCGTTCCGGTCGCGCAGCCAGGGCGGCCCTGGGAACAGTAGAGGCCCCAGAGCAGCTGCGAACCCCCACATTCCCCCGCGCAGGCGGCTGACTCCCGTGGGCGCTGCCGGTGCCGGGTTGGCCAGGCGGTTGCTTCAACCGGCGGCGGCCCCTTCAAACGTCTCAAACGTCGGCGCCGGCTCCCTGACCCGGGAGGCGTCACCGGAAGGCCGCAGCGCGCCCACGTAGACGCCTATCAGGATCAAGGCTCCCCCGAAGAGCAGCGCGGCGGTGACGGGCTCGCTGTCGAGCCACGCGGAAAGCGCGACGGCGACGGGGGGGATGAGCAGGTCGATGTATACCGCACGGGACGCCGACCATGACCTGATCACGAAGAGGAAGAGCACAAACACGACCACCGAGCCGAGGACGACCAGGTAGGCGAGGGCGGCCCAGGTCGCCGCTTGGCGCGGGAGCATCAGCGTCTCCCCGGCGAGCACGGAGCCGGCCAGCAGGACGATGCCTCCCACCGCCATGCCGACGGCATTCATGGTGACCGGGTGGATGGACGGGTATCGGCGCGCCAATACCGCGGCTTCCGCAAAGCACGACACGCCCGCTATCCCAGCGAGGAAGGCGAGCAGCGGCACGGAGCCATCCGGCGATGCGCTGGAGACAACCGCAACCCCTGCCAGGGCCAGAGTGCCTCCCACGATCCCCGACAGGCGCAGTCGTTCCTGGCGCTGTACTACCGCGAGGAGCAATGTGGCCAGCGGGACGAGCGCCAGGAGTGTGGAGGCGAGCCCGGCCTGCATGTGGGCCAGCGTGTAGTAGGCGAACCCGAACGCGCCCGCGAAGTTGAGCATGCCGAACAGCACCGCACCCCTGAGGGCGCGCCCACGCGGCAAGCCGAGCCGCATCGCAGCCACGACCAGCAGGAGGAGTGCCGCAGCCAGCGCGAAGCGCAGGCCCGCTCCCCACAGCGGGGCGAGTTCCTTGACCGTGAAACGGACTCCCACGGCGTTCCCGCCGGCGAGGACGCCGCTCATGACGAACGCGGTCACCGTCGCACGATCGTCCTGCCGAAATTCCGAGAACATGGTTCCTCCCGTTCGTGACCCTCGCGCATCGACGGTACGAACGGCGAACTCTCGCCCGCATCGGGAGGGATCCCCATAGTGGGATCACGACCTACCTATCTTGCGAGCTACCTGTCTTCGGGCTGATCGCCAGCCGGATGGCCTCAGCGGCGGCTTCGCTCCGGGTGCGGACATTGAGTTTGCGCAGGATCGCCGAGACGTGGTGGTCCACGGTCTTTCTCGACAGGAACAGCCGCTCGGCTATCTCGGCGTTGTGAAGCCCTTCGCTGAGGAGAGCGAGCACTTCCACCTCACGAGAGGTGAGGTTGGCGGGATTGCGCCGCGTCGTGGGACGAGGACCGCGCGGCACGCGGCGCACGCCGCGTTCCCGAAGACGACGCGCGACGATGTCCACTGCCGGATGGGCGCCCAGCCGATGGAGTTGGTCCCGGGCCCGCAGCAGGGGCTCCTCAGCGTCGGCGTCGGCGAGCGCCAAGGCGGCCTCGTAGGGACACCCGAGCTGCGTCCACAGCTCGGCCGCGCGTTCCCAATGACCGGCGATCTGCGCCGCGTAGTTTTCGGGGACGCCGTCGGGGACCATTTCACGGACCCCGGCGCGCCAACGCCACAAGGCGAGCTCGCTGTAGCCCCACGGAGCCCGCAGTTGCAGCGCTAGCTGGAAAACAGCCTGCGTCGCTTCCACGGCGGCCTCGGGCCGACCTTCGAGCCAGGCGGCCTCGGCTCGGGCGGCCGCCACGGGGGCCCCCCGCAGGAGCTCCTCGGCGGGTGCCAGTGCGGAGGCCTCGTCGAGCGCCTGCCACACGCCCGTCTCGCCCCGACGGGCACGAACCAGGCCGACCACGGGCAGCGCGAACACGCGGTACGGCCTCGTGTCCTCCCGCAGTGCAGCCTGGGCGGAGGTCACCGCACGCGTCCACTGTCCCCGGTCTAGCTCGAGGCGGGCGCGCTGGGCGAGCTGAATGAGGCGGTAGTTGCTCAGGTCCCGTTCCGTTGCGTACTCGATGCCACGTTCCAGGACCCGCTCGGCCAGGTCGTAGGAGCGTGTCCTGACCGCCGCGATGGCCAACAGGCTGAAGGCCCGGCCGGCGGCCTCCTCGAACCCCTCCCGCAATGCGAGCTCGAGGCTGCGCTCGAGCTTCTCGCGACCTTCCGCCAGGCCATTGAGGAGCTCGTGGGTTCCGACGTTGGTCAGCGCATGACACAGGATCTCCGGCTCGTCAAGGCGCTGTCCCAGCTCGATCGCTCGGGTCCCCCAGGCGTAGATCGCGTCGGCGTCCTCCTCGAACATGGACAGGGTGCTGTAGGCCCAGGCAAGCTCGCGGCCAGGCGGTAGCTCCTCGAGCAATCCCACGGCCTCGCGCCCCGACTGCTTGGCCTGGGGTACCTCGCCGACGTAGAAGCGCAGCCGCGAAAGCCGTCGTAGCGCATCGCCCACCTGGCGCAGGTTGCCGGCGCTGCGATGCACCTCCAGCGCACGCTCCTCCGCCTCGATGGCCGCGGGGAACTGGCCCGTGAGGTAGCACTCCTGCGCCCGGCCCTCCAACAGCCGGACCAGTGTCTGCGGTGGGGCGGCGTTGGCGAAGCGGAGCGCCCGTGCGTACTGGGCGGCGGCTTCGCGGTGCGCGCCGAGCGCCGCGGCCCGGAGGGCCGCGACCGGGGCGTAGCGCAGTACCGCCTCCGGGTCGTGCGCTGCCTCCGCGTGGTGCGCGAGGCGAGCGAGGTCCGGAGCGCCCGAAGCCGGGGCGGCGAGCGCGGTCAACATCGCACGGTGGAGCCAGGCTCGTCGGGCAGGCGCGAGCGACGCCTCGACGGCCAGGCGCGCGAGCTCGTGCCGGAACGTCACACCGCCGGGTACCACAACGAGCATGCCCGCAGCCACGCATTCGTCGAGAAACGCGATGTCCTCGCCGACGGCCTCGAGAAGCCACAACTCGGCCTGGCCGGGTACGACCGCGACCGCCTCGAGCACGACGCTGCCTCCGCGACTCAGGCGGGCGGCGCGGGCGAGCACCGCGTCGCGCACGGTGACTGGAATCTCCTGACGTCCCGCTGCGAGCGCCTCGGTGACGAAGAAGGGGTTGCCAGCCGTCAAGCGGTAGAGCTCATCAACGTTGAAACCGTGCGGCTGCGCGAGCTCGGCGACCGCCGCTGGCGACAGCGGTTCGAGCTTCAGCCGCTCGATCCCGTCTCCGGTCGGCAGCTCACCTAGGAGAAGTCGGAGCGGATGAGCCCGTCCGAGCACGTCGTCGCGATAGGTGACCAGCACGAGTGCAGGTGCATTGGCGATTCGCCGCCCCAGCAGGCGGAGCACGTCGAGGGTCGCCTGATCCGCCCAGTGCACGTCCTCGACCACGAGGATGGTCGGCTTCTGGGCCGCCAGCTCGCCGAACAGAGCGGCCACCACCTCGTGCGGCCTGGCTTCCGAGGCCACGAGCTCCCCGAGCTCACCTCCCGCCGTCTCGGCGATGGCCAAGAACGGCCCAAGTGCACGAGGTGTGAACAGCGCGTCGCACGCACCCCAGAGGATTCTCGCAGAGTGCTGCTGATCAGCGCAGAAGTGGCGTATCAGCGTGGTCTTGCCGACCCCCGCTTCCCCCCCGATGAGGACCAATCGGCCGCCACCACCGGCTTTGACGGCGGCGAGGGAGACTTGCAAGGCAGTGAGGTAGCGGGACCGCTCGAGCAGTTGGCTCCCCCCGGCAGTCCGGCCGAGCGTCTCCCCGCCCTTCGGCACGAACTTTCCCACCGACATCCCACCCTCGGGAGTTCGAGTGTCGCCATCACGGCGGCACCGCAGGCGGCCGTCTTGACCGCGATGGTGGCCATCAGGAGTCTCTTGTGGTGGTCAGTATGCCTCACCGAGCAGGGCCCGGGATGAATCGCCAGATGAGGTAGAGGCCGGGGGACACCGGATCGCGTATGAAGCGCGCCCGGGGGCCGACGGTCATCGGACCCACGACAGCGGTCCGCCTGCCCGACTGGGCCGACTGCGGCGACGGCATTTTGACAGCAGTCGAGCGTTGAGATGCGCACAACGCCTGGCTGGCGTCACTGCCAGCATGGAGGCGCCCCGTCAGACCAATGGTGCGTCCCGACGATCATTCGACTGGGAGCCCAGCCCCCTCGGCCACATGGGATGATGGCGATCTGAGGGTCCTGTCGGTCGACTCTCACATGCCCGTCGGTGATGATGAGAGGGTTGGCGGTGGCCGCGCCAACTCGGGCCCTCCCAGGTAGGCGGAGTGGAGCGTAATGGGTCGACGTCGAACAGTCGTGATCCTCCTCGGGACGGTTGCCGCTGCCGTCGCCGTCCGGCGTCACGGCCGTCATGCTCACTCGGGGCGAAAGGTGCCGGGCGGGCTCCTTGTCAGCGATGTTGGCTTTTATGACGCGGGCACCCGGATGTTGCTCGGGTCGTTCTACAGGGGCATCGCCGCCGACGTCGTGGCGGTTGCTGACGGAGTGCGGGTCCTGGAGGTGGGGTGCGGTCCCGGCCACCTGACGATCCGCTTGGCTCGCGAGCACGGCTTCGACGTCACCGGTCTCGACCTCGACCCGGCCATGATCGAGCGGGCCAGAGCCAACGCGGACCGGTCAAGAGACGGCGCTCAGCGTCGGCCGACGTTCCTGGTAGGCGACGTGGCCTCGCTGGCCTTCCCCGATGGGTCGTTCGATCTGGTCGTGAGCACGTTGTCCATGCACCACTGGGACGACCCGAGGGCAGGCCTGGCCGAGATCGGACGGGTCCTGCGGCCGGACGGCCGGGCACTCGTGTGGGACCTACGGCCCGGCCTCGTGCCCTTCCATGCGCATGTGCTGGATCCCGTCCAACACACGCAGGATTCTCCACTCCGCGTCCTGAACGTGACGCCGTGGCAGTGGCCGTGGAGGTTCAGGCTCACCCAGCGGATCGAGCTGGTCCCGGCCCCTGGCTAATCCGGGCACTCCCAGGACTCAGAGCGTCCCGCTGGTTGCTTGTCCCGTGCCGACATCGAGGAGGCTGTTTTCGCGACGCGGCGATACCGCCCCTCGCCAACCCCTCTGGGCCACCGGCTCGCGGATGGAACCAGGTCGAGGCGACGCTCGGGCACGTGGTTTCTCAGCTACGAGAGGGCGAGGCCATCGCCTTCGAGCGCATCTCGGGACATGCGACGGCAGACCTGGCTTGTCAAACGCACCGCCCTCCCCAGAGTCCGCTTGTCGGCGGTTCAGGTTGAGTTACGTCGCTCGGTCTCCCCGGCGTAGAGCCGGCGTACATTGCCGCCGTGTGCACCAGGAGACTCTCGCGATGAGGCTGACGTGGGACAGGGTGCTCGCCTGGCGAATGCGTCGCCAGCTGCTCGATCCTCGCAGCACGGCGGACGCCGTCGCGGTCGTCCGGCGACTGTGTGGCGTCCATGCGCAGGTTGCCTCGTCCGCGGAGCTCGCGGTTGCGGCCCGGCAGCTGGACCCCCATCAGGGCGAAGTCGACGCTGCTCTCGCGACGCGCGTTCTGATGAAGACCTGGGCGATGCGGGGAACGCTCCATCTCCTGCCGCCCGAACAGGCCGGTGCCTACCTGTCGCTCGTCGCCGCCGCCCGCTCGTGGGAGAGGCCGAGCTGGCAGCGTGCCTTCGGGGTCAGCGCGGCGGACATGGCCGCCTTGATCGATGCGGTGGCGGACGCGCTCGACCGCCGTGTTCTCGACCGGGACGAGCTCGTCGCCGAGGTCGTCGCGCGCACGGGCAGCCGTCACCTCGAGGCACAGCTGCGATCGGGGTGGGGAGCGTTGTTGAAGCCGCTCGCGTGGCTCGGGCACCTCTGCCACGGGCCGAGCAAGGGGAACCGTGTCACCTTCACGCGTCCCGACACCTGGCTGCCGGAATGGCGCGGCGTGCCAGAACCGCAGGATGGCGCGCGTTTCGTAATTCCGGCGTACCTCCGGGCATACGGTCCCGCGAGGATGGAGACCTTCGACGGCTGGCTGACCCGCGGCATTTCGAGAAAGCTCGACCTTCGGGCTTGGTTTGCGACCCTCGACGACGAGCTGGTGACGGTGGATGTTGAAGGCCAGGAGTGCTACGCGCTCGCCGAAGATGTGGACGAGATCGCGGCGACGGCTCCGACGACCGCCGTCCGGCTGCTACCGGGTTTCGACCAGTGGGTGCTCGCGCCGGGAACGGGAGACGAACGCATCGTTCCCGCCCGACGCCGAAGCGAGGTGAGCAAGAGCGCTGGATGGATCTCGCCCGTCGTCATTGTCGGGGGTCACGTCGTCGGCGTGTGGCAGCTCGAAGGCAAGACGCTTGCTGTCAGGCTGTTCGAGGAGGCGGGCGGTGTGGCATGGACGGCGCTGGGAGCCGAGGCCGAGCACATCGAGAAATTCCTCGCCCGCGATCTTCGTCTCTCCGTCGCGTCGGAATAGCGGACCCCGCAGCGTGAGGGCCCTACCCGCCCGTGACATAATCGTTGCCGTCGCGCTCCTCGCCCGACCTCGGCAGCAGGAAGCGGGGTCGTCCGGGCTCTCGTCGAGGCTCGCACTATCCTCGATGCGTAGCCCTCGCCTCCTTCGCAGCCGCCGCACGACCTTCCATCCGACGTAGAGGAGCTTGTGGGGATGGAGCACGGTGACCTCCTCGGCTGACACCCCGAACCGCCGCAAGGGCGCCTCCCGAAGGGCGGATATCCCGCCCGACGTCCTCGACGGTCTCAACCGGGGCGAGCTTGAAACGGTCACGCTCGTCGAATGGCTGGCCATTGACATGCCGACGCTGCTCCGGCACGCGCTTGCGGACGTCGGCGTTGAGGCCCCGCTGGCGCTGACGCGGGCGGAGGAGGTGCGGGGCGAGGGTGTGACGCGGCGCCTGCGCGCGATCGGCGCGGCCCTCCAGGCCGAAGTCCCAGCTGCTTTCGAGGCCCTCGCGTCGCACCGCTCGGACATGGTGCGTGCCTGGGCGGCCTTCATGCTGGCGGCGGACGACACCCTGCCCCTCGACGAACGGCTGGAACGAACGAAACGCTGCGCCGCCGACCGCAGTGTCGCCGTGCGCGAGTGCGCCTGGGACTCGTTCCGCCCCTACGTGGCGCGAGAGCTGGAGCGCGGTCTCACTCTCCTCGAGACGTGGGTCTACGACGAGGACCCCAACATCCGGCGCTGCGCCGTCGAAGGCACACGTCCACGTGGGGTGTGGACGGCGCACATCCAAGAGCTGAAGCGCGAGCCCTGGCGCGGGCTGCCGTTACTCGAGCCGGTGCGCTCCGACCCCAGCCGCTACGTACAGCGCGCCGTCGCGAACTGGCTCAACGACGCGAGCAAAGACCAGCCGGAGTGGACGCGGGAGGTGTGTGGGCGCTGGCTCCAAGAGACAGGCTCTGCGGCGACCGAGTGGATTGTCAACAGCGCTATGCGCACGTTGCGCAAGCGCGAGCCTGGCGATGGGACGGCCCCCCCACCACATCCTGACGCGGCCCTTCGGCCTACGCCCTGATCGGCCTGGTCCCCCTCACCCCGCAGTGCCGCTGGCCTGTGGAAGGCATGATTATCGTTACCCCGCGCCCATGTGTGACCCCATGTCCCGCGCATTTGGGTCCATGGCGGTTCCACCGGAGAGGTCCGCGACAGGGTTCAGCCAGGCCAGTGCTGGCCCAGGTAGGGGCGCGGGTTTGTTTCCTCACCCGTCGCCTGTCGACCTCGTCTGACGAGCCGGCGGCTTCGAGAGCCGGTCAGGAGTCGTTCGGGGATCGCGGTAGACGAAGCGATACCCCATGCCGGGTTCCGTGACGAAGTAGCGGGGTTGTGCCGGGTCGGGTTCGAGCTTGTGGCGTATGCGGGCGACGTAGACGCGGAGGTAGTGGGTTTCGCCGCTGTACTGGGGCCCCCAGATCTGGGTGAGAAGCTGTCCGTGGGTGACGAGCTTGTTGGGGTTGCGCACGAGCAGTTCGAGGAACTGCCACTCGGTCGGCGTGAGTCGGATCTCCTTTCCGTCGGCGATGACACGTTTGGCGGTGAGGTCGATGGTGAAGTCGCGGGTTTCGACGAGGGGTTGCTCTTCGGCTGGGGTGGCCCTGCGGATGGCTGCTCGCAGGCGGGCGAGGAGCTCATCCATGCCGAAGGGCTTGGTTACGTAGTCGTCGGCCCCGGCGTCGAGAGCAGCGACTTTCTGGCGTTCGGCATCTCTCACTGACAGGACGACGACGGGGATGGTCGACCATCCGCGCAGGCCGCGTATGACATCGATGCCATCGATATCCGGCAGGCCGAGGTCGAGCACGACCACGTCGGGCTGGTGGACGGCAGCGAGGCGCAGTCCTTCACGTCCGGTCGCGGCAACGTCGACTTTGTAACCGCGGGCGCGGAGGTTGGTAGCCAGCGCACGCAGGATCTGGCGTTCGTCGTCAACCACCAGCACGCGAGTCATCGTGCCAGTTGGCGTGAGCGGCTGGTGTAGCCACCTGCGCTCGGCTCGGAGGAGCGGCCGGTCCGCTGAGCGATTTCAAGGGTCAGGGTGACGGTGAGCCCTCCGCCTGGTGTGTCGCTGAGGCGCAGCCTGATGTTCATGGCGTCAAGGAAGCCGCGTGCGACGGCGAGACCGAGGCCGCTGCCGCCGTCGCTTTTGGTGTCGTCGAGCCGTTGGAAAGGTTCGAAGATCCGCTCGCGCTCCGAGGGTGGGACGCCGCGTCCGTGATCGATGATGTGGAGCTCGATGGCTTGACCGGCAGGATAAGCCTCGAGGTGGACTGCGGTGTTTGGGAGGGTGTGGTTGCAGGCGTTGGCGACGAGGTTGGCGAGTGCTCGCTCGAGCAGGGCGGCGTCGGCTCGGACGGGTGGGAGGCTGTCGGGGACGTCGAGCCGGACGCGGCAGCCTGTCCGCGTCAGGCCGGACACCGCAGCCGCTACGACTTCATCGAGGCCGATCGGTCTGAGGTCGATCTCGAGGGCGCCGGCTTCGAGTCGGCTCATGGCGAGCAGGTTGCTGACCAAGTAGATGAGCCGGTCGGCCTCTTCCTCGATGGTGGCGAGGAACTCTCTGGTAGCTGTGGGGCTCCAAACTACGTCGGTCTGTCGCAGGCTCGTGACGGCTGCCTTGATGGAGGCAAGGGGGGTGTTGAGGTCGTGGGACACGGCGCGAAGGAGGGCGGCGCGCAGATCGTTGGCCTCAGCGATGCGGGCGGCTTGTTCGAGGTCAGCTTCGAGCAGGGCGCGATCGAGCGCGGAAGTGAGTTGGGCGGCAAAGCCCTCGAGGGGTTCGAGTTCGTGGCTGGCGAGGGAGCGGCCGGTGATGGTGAGTACATGGTGTTCACCGAGGTTGATGGCGTGGTCGGCATCATCGGGGCGGGTTGGGATGGGATCTCCGGCGACAGCTCGCAGGTGCCAGTCCGCGTCGTTGCGGGAGAGGATCGCGACCGCTTCGAGACCGAAGGTGTCGCGGACATGGCCGACGAGCCGTGACAGGGGCTCTTCATCGGTGACGAGGGCGACCGCGGCGCGAGTGAGGGCCGTGGCTTGGTTGCGGGCGCGGATGGCCTCCCGTGAACGTCGCAGGTTGGAACGCACGAGCATCGACACGATCGTGGCGACCGCAAGAAAGACCACCAGTGAGATGAGGTCGGAGGGTTGGTGGATGACCCATGAGCCGATGGGCTCGGTGAAATAGTGATGGGCGAGCAGGAAGGCGACCACAGCCGCGAGCGTTGCTGGCAGCGCTCCGCCGGTGACGGAGACGCCGACGACCAGGGTGAGGTAGAGCAGCAGTGTCGTGGGTAGTCCGACTTCGTCTCGGAGGGGGACGAGCGCCACGGTGAGCAGGGGCAGTCCGAGGATGGTCAGCAGCCAGGCGAGTATCTGCCGGCGGCGCGGCACGAGACGCTCAGTGCGCATGACCCCGACGGGGCGAATGCCTGGCGAGGAATCGACGTGGGAGATGATGTGAACGTCGATCGGGCCTGAGTTGCGGATGACATCGGTGATGACCGAGCCACGAAGAGCCTCGCTCCAGCGTGAGCGACGGCTGGCCCCCACGACTATCTGAGTGGCGTTCTGGCTGGCAGCGAAATCAGTCAGGGCGCGGGCGATGTCAGAGCCGATGATCTCGTGATAGGTGCCGCCGAGGCTCTCGAGCACACGACGTCGATCTTCCAGCGCGGTGCTTATGCCCTGGGTCCCCTGGCCTGTTGCGACGACATGGACGCCGACGAGCTCACCGCCTGAGCGGAGGGCGAGGTCCCCGGCGCGCCGGATGAGGCGGTCGGTGTCGGCAGCCCCGCTGAGGGCGACCACGACACGTTCCTGAGGTGGGGGGCCTGGGTGGCTCTGCCCCGTACCGGCGGGTTGCTGACTCATTGATTAGCGCGTCTTGTCGTTTGCGTGGATGGTAGGTGTCAGGTCGGAGCTGCCGTCTTCTCGGGCCAGGCGACCGAAGTGGCGACCTGGGCTCGCTGACCTTCGGGCTCGTGCTGCCTCACACTGCTGCGCCTAGCAGCAGGACGGGCTCCGTACTGTCGGTGAGTCGAGATCGCACCGTCGTCGCATGCCTCGCACTCCTCTCTACAGGACCCCCCTAGGGGCTTCCAGGCCTTTGACGAGATGTTGACGGCCTCGGGGTGAACGTTGACCACCTGTTGACGCCCCCGAGGGCCAGGCTCGGGCTATGCGATCTTCCAGCCCTGCCACGGCGCCCAACCCAAGGCTTCTACTTCCTACGCGTCCGCCCGCCCGCGGCCTCCGAGCCCTGCTTCCAGCAGCCGCCACCCAGCCCGTCACCGCTCGAAACGCGTGAGAGGAGGCGGGTCACGGTATGGGGATGAAGCAGCTGCTGATCGGGCGACCGCTGGCCCAATACGAAGAGCACGAGCAGCGCCTCTCCAAGCGGATCGGGCTGGCGGTCTTCGCCTCGGACGCGATCTCTTCGACCGCATACGCCACTGAAGAGATCCTTCACATCCTCCTTCCGATCGCCGCCATGGCAGCCCTCAACTACCTCGTCCCGATCTCGTTCGTCGTCATGGTGTTGCTGGCGATCGTGGCGACGAGCTACAGGCAGGTCTGCTACGCATATCCCAACGGAGGCGGGGCCTACATAGTCGCGAGCGACAACCTCAGCGAGACGACTTCTCTGGTCGCGGGCGCCTCGCTCATGATCGACTACACGCTGACGGTGGCCGTCTCCGTATCGGCCGGTGTCTCAGCGGTGATCTCGGCCTTGCCCCATCTTTCCAGCTGGCGCGTTCCCATGGCGCTCATCGTCGTCGCCTTCATGACCTATGGGAACCTTCGTGGCGCCAAGGAGGCCGGGACCTTCTTCGCGATACCCACCTACCTGTATC
>JBHELG010000148.1:0-19493 GCA_046263195.1 Nitriliruptorales bacterium
CCTCCGCTCGACGGCTCGGCGGTCGTCGAGCGTCTGCTGCCAGACCGGTGGCTACCGGCATGGGCTCAACTGCGGCAGTACTCGATGGGACTGTTGCTTGTGCTCGTCTTCGTCCTACCCGGGGTGCTGGGGAGGATCTTCGCGGTGGCGCAGCAGTGGTGGATGACGCTGCTCTAGCGTCAACCCGTGAACCGCCGTTCGCCGTCGCGGTCCCACTCAGTAGCCTGACGACCCCCACCACGATCGGAGCCCCGATGCAGAGCTGGTCCTCCCAGTCCGCGCGGGTGCGGGACCTGCGCAAAGAGCTCAAAGAGCTCGAGCGGGAGGAGCCAGGTGAGAAGCGGGCCGAACGTCTCGCCGACTTCGCTCGCCGGGCTCACGAGGAGCGGGCGCTGAACAAGGCGATGCACGTGGCCCAGCTCTGCTTGGAGGAGGATCCGAGGGCGCCGACCTTGCTCGTCGCGGCCTACACCCGTGAGGAGGCCGCGGAGGACCTGCTGCGTGCGCTGTCCGAGCTGGCGAATCTCGGGCGCTGGCTGGGGCGTGATGACCTGGTCGAGATAGCCCGAGGCCGTGCCAGGACCCTCGCTCCCGATTGGCTGGACGAGAGCGCGGGAGGAGAGCGCCGGCGTCGCCTGCGGGCGCTCGCGAGCATGTTCGGCGACGAGTTCGCCGAACATCTGCAGGGGGACGTCCCCAGGTGACGAAACCGCCCGGGCCTGAGGCCCGGGCGGCTCTGGGTCCCAACACTCGTCGTCGTGTCAACCCGTGCGCAGAGCCCCGGGACGGTGAGCGTGACCAGCTCTCACTGACGTTCGAGCGAGTGACGAGGTGGGATTCGTTTCGACTGGGACGGGCCTAACGCCTCATCACCTCGACGGTCACCGAATGACTGCCAGAAGACATGTTTTCGACCACCTCCTTTCTGTCGTGGCGCCGAGTATAGGCCGGGAGCGGTTTGACGCCACACAGAGAAGCGGCGGCCGTCAACCAGGGCCGAGGGCCTCTCCGGGCCATCTTCAGCGAACCAGGTCGGGGGCGAGGTCGGTGACGGAGGCTGAACCGCACAGTGCAAGGGTGCGTGCCGTCTCCTCGCGCAAGTGGTCGAGCACGGCCCCGACGCCTTCCGCCCCGCCGGTGGCCAGTCCCCACAGCACCGGGCGGCCAAGCAGCACAGCCCTGGCTCCCAGCGCCAGCGCCTTCACGACGTCGGTGCCGCGTCGGATACCTCCGTCCACGTAGATCTCGACCGCTCCCGCCACCGCATCCGCGACCTCGCGCAAGGCGTCCGCGGTCGCCACGGCCGTGTCGAGTTGGCGGCCTCCGTGATTCGACACGCTCACCGCCGAGGCGCCGGCATCGATGCAGGCCAGCGCGTCATCTCCCCGCACGATCCCTTTCACGGCGATGGGCAGACCGGAGCGGTCGGCGAACCATCCGATGTCGCCGAAGGCGACGCTGGGGTCAATCTCGCGGGTGGCGTAGCTGGCCAGGCCCGAGCCCTCGACGTCCGGCATGGCCCGCCCGAGATTCGCCATTTCCATGCCCTCCGGCAGGGTGAAGTTGTTGCGTTCGTCCCGTCTGCGCCGGCCGAGCACAGGCAGGTCGACGGTGAGCATGAGGGCGAGGTAGCCGGCCTCGACGGCCCGGTCCACGAGCTCGGCCGTCCAGCCGCGGTCCTTGTGGACGTAGAGTTGAAACCAGCGCGGGGCATCGGGGGCGGCGGCTGTGACGTTCTCGAGGGCGATGGTGGCGAGTGTCGAGACGATCATCAGGGCGCCGGCCATCGCGGCTCCGCGGGCGGTGGCCGCCTCACCTTCGTCGTGGGCGAGGCGCTGGTAGGCGAGCGGAGCCACGAGCACGGGCGAGGACACTTCGCTGCCCAGGACGCTGGTCCGGGTCGACACCTCCGAGACGTCCCGCAGGACGCGGTAGCGCAGACGCATACGTCGCCACGCTGTCTCGTTCTCCGCCAGTGTGATCTCGTCGTCTGCTCCTCCCGCGTAGTAGTCGAACGCGTCGGGGGCCATGACCGCGCGCGCTTCCCGCTGCAGTCCGTCGAGGTCCAATCGCATCACCGCCGTCCAAGTCCCGTTGCCGAGGGCTACCTGGGGAAACGGTTACCACTGTTCGCACGGTGAGGGGTCGCCGCTCCGACGTCCACTGTCCATCCTGTGACCGCACGCACACGCGAGTGGGAGACGGATGGCCGAAACGCAGCGGGAAGCCACGGGTCAGTCGGACCTCGCCCTGCTTCTCGCCCTGAAGATCGGTTTCGGGGTGGCAACCCCCTCCGACGTCGAACAGCTCCGCGGCCTTCACCTCGCCCTCGAGGCTCCTGCCTAGCAGCGTGTCGCGGCGCGGGCGCTCGCGTTCGAGCCGAGCCTCCTCCTCAACGGCCTGCTGCTGCTTCCCCGCCCTCGGTGGCGGGTCTCTATCCGCGCCGGCGGGCGCGCCCTGGATCGACCCAGCCGACACGCCTGGACGTGTTCGCGCCGGCGCCCATGAGGACGCCGGCGCGAATGGTGTCACCGAGTGGGACGGGTTGGGCCGCTTTCTAGGGCGAGCGGCCCAACCCGGTCGTTACCGCTTCTGTCGTGGGGTCAGGATCCCGCCCATCGCCGTCGTCGTAGCAGCATGGCACCGCTCGCGATGGCGATCGCGATGGCCGCGCTGAACACGCCGAGCGCGCGCAGGATGGGCTGCTGGCGAGCAGCGGGCACGGCCCTCAGCGACTCCTGACCGCTGACGTTGTCGTGACCGACTGCCTGCACGGCTTCTCCGGCTCCTGGCACCGCCACGCCGTTCTCGAGCTCAGGCAGAGGCAGGCCCTTGAACTGGCCTCCCTCGTCGATGCCCGTCGGCGGCAGCGGCGGAGGCGGCGGGGGCACGCAGGCCAGGCCACCACGTGGCACCTCTGCTTCGACCTCCATGTGACCGAGGCGGATCTCCGCGACCTCCGAGCCCTGCGGCTCCGCCGACTCGAGCACCTCGATGCGCAAGACGTCGGCCGCGGCGGATACCCGGGTGGGAGTCTCGGTCGGCTCCGAGGTCTCCGACTCGTCACCGATGGCACGCGGAGCCTCGCCGAGAACGATTGACAGGATCCCAGGAACCTCGATGCGCAGGCCCTCGTCCCGTTGTCCGCCCAGCAGCTCTTTCAGGTCCTCCACCGTGATGACGTCGTTGTACTCCTCGACGACCACGCCCGCCTGGGTGGTTCGGGAGCTGATGCGGAGGACGGGGGTGTTCGGCTCTTCCGCTCCGGGGCCGAAATCGGGCCCGAAGCGGATCCACCCGGTGTTGTCTATACCGCCGGCGTTCGCCACGAGGCGCCATGGTCCGAGGACCTCGATCGTCGTCTCGGCCTGTCCTTCCGCGCCTCCCGTGAAGAGCGTGATCGGCAGCAGTGTCGCCCTCACCTCGGAAGCGATGCCGTAGTCATTCCCGACCAGCTGTCCGTTTTCGCTGTACTGACCCGCAAGGTAGGACTGCGAGGTCGTCCAGCCGACGGAGCGCTTTTTGATGCCCTGTCCGGTTGTCACGTTCGTGGCGATGAGCGGCTGCTCGAGGCCCGGGTTCCCGTCGTCAGTCTCGCCGAGGTCCAGCAATTCGACGTCCGCCACCGAAGCCAGCCCGAAGCCGAAGTCCTCCTCGTACGCCTTCGGTGGTGGACCGAGGGCGAAGCGGGTGGGCGGTTCAGGAGACTTGTAGATGCAGGGGTCGTCCGAGTTCCAGTTCGCTGAGGCCTCACCCCGGGCGAGGGAGAGGTAGAGCAGGGGGTCCAGGTCGAGATCGATGCTCTGGGTGTCAGGCGTGCCCACCGTGGGCGGCGCCGCCTGCTTGGCGACGCCCGCGAGGGCGATCGCAGCGTCACCCGAAGGAACCTCTTCCAGCACGCCGGCTTCGAGCGCAACCCCACGCCCCCAGCTGATCTTGCCGGGCGCCTCGGGGTTGACCACGAACCGCCCCGTCTCGTCCGCCCGCTGCGTCAACCCCGTCGGGTCCTGCGGGTTGTGCTTCACCGCCGCCGCCGAACCGGCCACGTTGGCGTTGACGAGGCGGGTGGTCCCGAGCTGGAGGAGATGGGTGTGCAGGTAGGTCCCGGTGGCATAGCCGCTGAAGACCGCTTGCTTGATGGGAACCGCATGTGGCCCCCCGTGGCCTGCGGTCGCCGTGCCCGGCGCACCGAGTGCCAGGGCCATGGTCGCCGCGCCAACCCCGGCGACCAGTCTCGGATGCTTCCGTCTCATCAAGGCACTCCTTATCATCACAGTTCGCCCAAAACGAACAGGTGCGGGGGCGCTCCTGCTGTCCTCGTGTCCCCTTCCCCAAATGCGGACCCACGCCGCGCCCAACTCCCTACTTCGACCCCGTCGGTCGGGAGTCCTGCCGGCGTGACGGCAACTTGTCAGAAAGGCCACCGTCCTCCCACCCGTCCCCTTCGGGCGGGGCGCCCGTCCCGTCCTGGTCCGCGACGAAGGTCGCGACCCCGCCTCGACGCGTGGGAGCAAGCCATCAGGCAGGCGCGAATCGCGCGCACCCTTCGCCCGGATGACCGACGTCTACCTGGTAAATCAGGCCAGATAAGCGTCAGGTAGAGGTCTAGGT
The DNA here is from genome assembly GCA_046263195.1 of Nitriliruptorales bacterium. Classification (GTDB taxonomy): domain Bacteria; phylum Actinomycetota; class Nitriliruptoria; order Nitriliruptorales; family JAHWKO01; genus JBHELG01. The sequence goes on from JBHELG010000148.1 coordinate 4,612, forward strand.
GGCGGCACGGGCCGGCTGCAGGACCGGTTCCACCCGCCCCGCCCCGGCAACGTGGCTGCGGCGGATCCACCGTCCAGGCGATCCCTCCCGCTAAATTTCGCGGCATGGATATTCGGGACATCCCGCCGCCCAAGGGCAACGAGCCCATCTCCGACCTCTTGGCCCGGCACCTGTCGGAGGGCCACGACCTGGTCGACCTCGCTCTGCTCGATGAGCGTTCCACGCCTTCTGATCGCCTGAGTTGGGTCGCGGGCGCCAGGGACCGTGTCCTCAGCGACCATACGCTCGTCGAGCCCCGCCCTGGCGACGCCAGGCGCATACTGCACCTCCTGGTTCACGCTGCGCGCCGTCAGAATCGTCGCTCACTACGCCGACTCCATGCCGCGCTCGTGAACGAATCGACCCTGGGATATCTCGGCTACATCCTCGAGTCGGTGGTCGAAGGCTTCGTCCTGCAGGCGCTGGAACCACCTCACGTGCGCAACGTCGGCTGGTGGCTCGCAGCGAAAGGGACGCATCCCAAGCCGGTGAAGGTGGGCATCGCACTGCTGGCGGTCACCAGCGTCGACGTCGACGCTCGTGACCTGCTTCTCACGCTCGGCCGTCATGACGAGTTCAGTCTTCACGTCGCGGCCGCGTTGGCGAACGGCGACTCGGAACCGGAGGCCTCCCTGTGGCGACTCGCCCGGGAGGTGGACGGGTGGGGCCGGATCCATGCGGTCGAACAGCTCTCCGACAGCAAGAACCCGGCGATCCAGGCCTGGCTGCTGCGCGGGGGCTTCCGCAACAGGATTGCGGACGGGTACCTGGCCCACATCGCCGCGGTGACGGGAGACCTCGCCACCGCTCTGGGCCGGCATGACGTCGACGAGGCCCTGCTGCGAGGAGGACGCGACATCGTCCGGGCGCTGCTCGCCGACTACGCGCCCACTTTCAACATCGACGACTACGACCCCGCCGCCGTCACCCTCTCCAACCTGCTGAGGCACCTGCGGGATCGCCCCGGTGAGTTGGAGGACTTCCTGGCAGTCGACGCCATTCGCGACTATCTGGGGGATCGGGAGGCGGACTGGGACGAGCGCTCCACGAGGGGATGGACGGTCGCGCGACGGGTGTGGATGGAGGCCGTCTGCCGCCAGATCCTGTCGCGGCCGGCATGGCGCAATCTCGTCGAGGAGGGCTTGGAGTCGGACGACGAGAACACCTTCCACGCGGCTGACCAGGTGGCGCGCAGGTTGGGGATCGGCACCTTCGATGCTCATCTGCGTCGCCTCCATGACCACCCGCTCGACCAGACCTGTTGGCTGCGGGCCTTGCATGACTGCTCATCGCAGCGGATCGATGAGGTTGTCAGCCTGGCGGAGGAGAAACTGCCCCTCGACGAGATAGGGACCGGCCCGGCGGAGAGCGCCGGAGACGGATCCGACTATGCCGCCCATCGTTGCCTGGGGGTGGTCGTCCAGCAACTCGGTCGCTTCTCTGGCAAGGGCTGGCGCCTGATCGCGACGGCGCTGCAGAGTCCTGTGGTGTGGAACCGGAACCTGGCTCTCCATGCCCTGGCCGACTGGGACCGTCGCGACTGGCCAGAGGAAACGCGTCGGCTCCTGAAAGCGGCAAGGAGGAACGAGCCCACGGACTGGACTGCCAGAGAGATCGGGCGTCTGCTGCGCGAAGCGACACCTCGCGGCATGCGGCGCTGGGCCCTCAGCCGGAGTGGCGCGGCGACGACGGGCCAGCTGTCGGCTGACCGCCCCGCCTAGGACATCCCTGCGAGGATCTCCAGGGCGGCCTCGTACTTGGCCCGCAGCCTGTCTGCAGTGGCGCCGTCGAGCCGGGCGAGGCGCTCGGGGTCGAAGTTGTCCCGGATGTCCGCACGTTTCAACTCCCGGGCGAGGGGGTGGGCGGCGGCGCGGCGGACCGCCTGCAGGTATTCCTCGTCCGGCCGTTTCGTGACTGCCTGCACGAGCTCGATCACGAGTTCGCCGGCGCCGGCGGCGCGCAGCTGTGCGACGTCGAGGTGCGTGTCCTCGAGCACGTCGTGGAGGAGCCCGGCGGCTTGCAGGTGGGGGTCGGGCAGGCTCGCGGCAACCCGTCGCGGGTGGTCGATGTAGGGCAGGCCCGCCTTGTCGGTCTGCCCGTTGTGGGCGAGCTCCGCGAGTCGTTCGGCGGCGGAGACGAGCTCGCGGCCTTGCAGTTGGAGCCCGTGACCCGGGTCGGTGCAGACACCGCCGCCAGCGAGAAGCGCCACAAGGTCGCGATTGTGCGGAGAGTGGGACACCACGTCGGTCACGCGCTCCAGTGCCTGACGGGGGCTGATACCCAGCCGCCGTGACAGGTAGAGGGCGGCGACGGTGGGGGTGCGGCTGGCGCCCGCGACGCAGTGGACGAACACGGTCTTGCCCTCGTCCCGCAGGTTTGCGATGGCGTCGACCGCGTCGCAGACCACGAAGGCAAGGTTGGGATTGGCCCCCTCCTCGTCCATGAGGAACACCTCGTGGTGCTCGACCCGGTCGGGCACCTGACGTGTGCCCATGCGACACAGCGACACGACGGCGTCCACGTGGAGACGGGGAAGGGCCGCGGCATTGCCCAGGATCACGCCCTCGTCACCGGGCAGCCCCGCGCGGAAGGGCCGGTGAGCCCCGGTTTCCGTGTAGTAGTCGAGGAGGTCGGGGGCGCTGGGCCAGCCAGCCGGGTCGGGCCGGCCTCCCCGGGCGGAGAGCACCCCGAGGCGGATGAGATCGCGGTCACGGTAGCCCGGCCAGCCGTGCAGTTGCCGCCGCCAGCGGAAGGGCAGCGCGGAGGCGCCCCAGCGGGCGCCGAGAAGCGCCCCCGCGATCGCGGCCACGGTGTCGGTGTCGTCGCCGATCCGCACGGCCGCGTGCAGCGCGTGCTGAAAGTGGACGCAAGGCAGCTGGGCGGGGACGGGAGTGTGCGTGATGGCGGAGTAGGCGGCCTGCAGGGCAGTGACGACGAATCCGTTGGGTCGGAAGGTCTCGGGCGGCTGGCGCCGGGCCTCGTCGAGGCGGGCCGCCCAGTCGTCGCGGCTTGCGGGCGAGAGCAGGTCGAGGCCCTCCCATACGCCGTGCAGGCGCCCTTCGCGCAGGGCCCGATCTATGGCAACGCACCACAGCACGCAGGCCTCTCCCGCCAGCGGGTCACCGTGCGTGAGAGCTGACACCTCCATCGCGGCCGCGGCCAGGGCGTCGTCGTCGCCGAGGTGAGCCAGGGCGATCGGGGCGGTGCGCGTGAGGCTCCCGTTGCCAGCCGCGCCCTCCGGGTTGTCGCGGTAGTAGGCGGCAGCGACTCGGGGCAGGTCCCGGGCGCGCTCCGCGGCGGACAGCACGGCAGCCGTCTGTATGCCGACGTCGGCCGGTCCGCCCCGGTACCAGTCGAGGAACCGTTCGGCCACCGCCATGAGGTCGACCGTGCCCGTCGCCGTGACCTCCGCGATGCACAGCGCCATCTCGGTGTCGTCGGTCCACTCCCCCGGCTCCCAGTCTCCCAGCCCCCCGCCGATCATCTCGGCCTCACCCTGGGGGGGCGTGGCGAACTCGTAGCCGGCGCCCAGGGCATCGCCGCAGGCGAGCCCGAGCAGCGCACCGGCCGCGCGGTCCATCTGCGCGAACGACAACTTCACTCGTGTTCCGTTTCCGCCTCCGGCGGGTTGACTCATACCTCGACGACGAAGTCGAAGGTGCCTTCCTTGCCGTCGGCGACGTCACGCACCGCCATGAGCAGCTCCGGACGGAAGATCCCGTCACGTGTGTTGGTGGGCTCCCCCGGGAAGTAGAGCTGGGTGGTGAGCAGCGGACCGTTGGGAGCCTGGACCTTGAGGTGGAAGTGGCGGGTGCGTCCGGGGTAGAGACCCGGCATCACCGTCTCGAGTCTGTAGCTCCCGGCGGCATCGGTGAAGAAGTGGCCGCGCAAGCGGTAGCCGATGTTGTCGTAGTCGCCGTCCGGGCCGGCGTGCCACACGTCCAGCAGGGCCTGAGGCACGGGCTGGCAGGAGGTCGTCCAGACCGAACCCGCCAGGACGAATCGCGTTCCCCCACCGACGTCGCCGAGGAAGCTCGTGCGGGCCGGCGAGTCCGGCTTGAAGTAGGGACCCTCCGTCTGGGCCAGCGTCGGGTGCTCGTCCTCCCCACACCCCGGCGTCGGCGGCAGGGAAGTCATCGTCTCCTCCTGCCCGCATGCGACCAGTGCAGGCAGCGGGAGGGCCAGTCCGGCCGCCAGGAAGCGGCGCCGGGAAAGTCGGGGGGGATCGGAGGGACTCACGAGGTCACCGCCTCTACGGTCGAGGTGCAGAAGGCGCAGCGCGTCGCGGCCATCGGAATCGAACTGAGACAGTAGGGGCAGTCCCGGGTGCGGGAGACCGCGTCCGGCTCCGTCCTACGGCGCGCGACGAGCTGGTTCACCGGGCGCACCACGGCGAAGAAGAGCACGGCTGCGGTGATGACGAACGCGATGACGTCGTCGATGAAGGTCCCGTAACGGAACGTCGCCCCGCTGACGGTGAACTCGAGGTCGGAGAAGTCGACGAGGTCGCCGGGGATGGCCAGCAGGGGGGAGAGCAGGTTCGTGGTGAACGAGGAGACCACGAGCCCGAAGGCCGCCCCGATCGCGACCGCGACGGCCAGGTCGATGACGTTGCCTCGCAGGATGAAGGCCTTGAAGTCCGCCAGCATCGGCGCCTCCGTTCGAACCGTGCCGAGGATGCTAGTTGCAAGCGCAACGTGCCCTGGGCCCGGCTCGGACGCGACGTTCAGGCACTGGCGTCTTGACTCGCCTCGCCGAGCACGATGCGGAAGCGACGGAAGCCCTTGCCCTTGGATTCGACCTTGGCGATGCGCACGGGGCCGACTTCCAGGGTGGAGGCGACATGGGTACCCCCGTCGGCCTGGCGGTCGAGACCCACGATGTCCACGACCCTCACGACACGCAGCTGGGGTGGGAGCAGCGAGACCTTCGTGCGGATGAGGGCAGGATCGCGGTCAGCCTCCTCTCGTGGCAGGAAGCCGATCCGCACCGGCAGGCCCGTCACAAGCCGCCGGTTCAGCTCGTCTTCGAGGGTCTGGCGCTGATCGGGGTCCCATCCGGGCAGTTCGAAGTCGAGCCGGCCCTCGCCCGGAGCCATGTTGCCTCCCGTCACGGGGCTGGTGAAGCGTTCCCAGACGACCCCGCACAGGGCGTGCATCGCCGTGTGTGTCCGCATGAGCTGGTAGCGACGCTCCCAGTCGACCACCCCCCGCACGCTGCTCCCCGGCCGTGGCAGGCCCCCTTCCAGCCAGTGCCACACTCCGCGGTCGTCCTCCGCCACCCGCACGACGCCCAGACGGTCGTCGGAGACATGAAGCTCGCCCACGTCATGGGGCTGGCCGCCTCCCCCGGGGTAGAAGACGGTGCGGTCGAGCAGGACACGGCCGTCGTCTGGATCCACGTCCACTACCGTCGCCGTCGCCTCTCGGGCGTAGGCGTCACTGGCGTAGATGAGCTCGGTCATGGCCCGCCTCCCCTCACTCGGGACGCTGCGACATGCTTCCACGAATCACCGCAGGGAAAGGTCGCACGCCGGATCAGCGGGGAGGCGACCAGCCATCCGGAGTGGGAACGTTGACGACGATCGCCTCCTGGGTGGAGCGGGCCACCACCATGAGGACCGGCTCGGTGTCGCTGATGTTGACCTCGACGTGGACGAGGTGGGGTGGAACCCACACGAAGTCGCCGGCGCCCGCCTCGTGTACATCGTCGAGCCCCTCCCCGGAGTGGAAGCGCACCCGCCCTGACACGACGAAGATCGCACTCTCCGATTCGCCGTGATGATGCACGCCCGAAACCAGACCCGGGCCCAGCTCCACCCAGCCCAGCCAGAGTTTCTCCGCTCCGACCAGCGCTCCCGAGATTCCCGCCTGCCGCAGCATCACCCCGGAGGCGACGTCAGCCTTCCGCTCCCCCGGGCTTATGACGCGTAAACCCCCCACCGCTACCTCCCCCAAACGGTCTTGCTGTCTCGAATTGTCGCCGACTCCTTGCGGCCTTCCAAAAGCGGGACCACGGCGGGCACTCCTCCAGAGGTCGATGGGGGCCGGACGAGCACCACCCCGAAGAGAACCCACGACGATCCGAACGCCACCCGACCGCCCAGGTTCGCGAAGAGCAGCCCGCCAGGAAGATCGATCGGCCTGCAGGCGTTGCGGCTGTCGACGTCTTCTACGACGAGGACGTCGTCGCGACCCGCGGAAGGGCCCGTACATGCCAGCAGTCACCGTCGATGACCTCCTCGTTCTGCCCCGCGTAGCCGCTCCCGACCCGGCCGCGGCGACGGATCGTTCGGTCCGTTCGGTCACCACGGCGCCCCAGGCGTTCGAGGGCGAAGGATTTCCCGTGCGTCGGGCCTTCCACGGGGTGGACCTCGCTGACCTCGACCCGTTCATCCATCTCGACCAGATGGGCGAGGTCGAATACGCGCCGGGCGAGCCCAAGGGCACGCCGTGGCATCCCCACCGCGGCTTCGAAACCGTGACGTACATGCTCGACGGTGTCTTCCAGCACCAGGACTCCCACGGGGGCGGCGGGCTCATCACGGACGGTGACACGCAGTGGATGACCGCCGGGGCTGGGATCCTGCACATCGAGGCGCCACCGGAGGAGGTGGTGGCCCGCGGGGGGCTCTTCCACGGCTTCCAGCTGTGGGTGAACCTGCCGGCGAGCCAGAAGTGGAGCCCGCCCCGCTACCAGGACCTACGCGGCAACGAGGCCGTCCTGCTGACCTCGCCCGACGGCGGGGCGCTGCTGCGGCTGATCGCGGGCGACCTTGACGGCCATCGCGGGCCTGGCTCGACCCATACGCCCATGGTCATGATCCACGCCACGCTCGAACCGGAGGCGCGGCTGCGTCTGCCATGGCGGCGCGACTTCAACGCCCTCGCCTACGTCCTGTCGGGTAGAGGGACGGTCGGGGCGGAACAGCGCCCCATCCAAGGCGGGCAGCTCGCCGTCTTCGGCCCTGGTTCGGCGGGGGATACCCCCGCACCCTCGGGAGACGTGATCACGGTGACCTCCGAGCGCTGGCAGGAGAGCCGCGCCCCCAAGCTCGACGTCCTGCTCCTGGGTGGCCGTCCCATTCGTGAGGCCATCGCGTGGTACGGCCCGTTCGTCATGAACACGCGTGCGGAACTGCAGCAGGCGTTCGACGACTTCCGGGCTGGAAAGCTGGGACGGGTCCCCGCCCTTCACGCGGGCGGCAACGTCGACGACCTCGACGCCGGCGAGTAAGCACCTCCTCTTAGGAAATTCAAACAAATACTTGATGGTAGCCTCCGGTCCGTGTTCTACTCGTTGCAGCGGCCGTCCGGAGGCAAGGCCGAGCTCGACAGGTTGTGGCCGAAGGAGAGGGAGATGGCGGAGCGGCTCACGAGCGAGGAGATCCGCGCTCTGGACCCCTACGTGCTCATGGCCGTACTCGGCAAGCGCGTCATCCACCCCGGGGGTCGCCGGGCCACGCGCCAGCTGCTGACGTGGGCAGACATCCGTCAGGGGGAGGAGGTCCTCGACATCGGATGTGGCGTGGGTACCACGGCGGTGGAGGCGGCTCGAAGCTATGGGGCTCGGGTCATCGCCGCCGACGTCTCGCCGCTCATGCGGAAACTGGCAGAGAGGAGGGTGCGCGCGGCGCGGGTGGACGAACACGTCAGTGTTGAGGCGGCGGATATCACCGCTCTTCCCTACGACGATGGTCGCTTCGACTGTGTGATCGCCGAGGCGGTCACGATGTTCGTGTCCCGGGAGCGCGCGGCCCGTGAACTCGTGCGGGTGTGCCGGCCGGGGGGGCGGGTTCTGGCGACGGAGTTCATGTGGACTCGGCCGCCCAGCGAGGAGGCCCGTCAGATCTTCCTCGGTGAGGTCTGCCCGGGTTTGCGCTTCGACACAGCCGAGGACTGGCTCGCGCTCTACGCCGACGCGGGGCTCCGCGATCTGCAGGTGACCAGCGGACCCTTCGAGATGCTCACCCTCCGGGGCTTCCTCGAGGACGAGGGTGTTGGGGGCGCGTTGCGCTTCGGGGCCCGCGCCGCAACGCGGCTCGCCTACCTGCGGCGGCTCGCCTGGCTCATGCCCCGCATGGCGCGTGCCGTCCCCTACCTCGGCTACATCGTCGTGTCCGGACGCCGGCCGACTGCCGCCAGCAGAGATGCGGTCGCCCCGGCGGGCATGACGGACAGGGTCAGGTAACGGCTCGCTTCTTGGTCGGGTTGTCCAGCGCCGTACGTACCGCCTTCTTCGCCCGGTCGAGGTCGACGAGCACGCGTTCCACCGGTCCGGCGGCGGTCAGGAACACGAAGACGACCCTGACGACGGGCTCTCCGGTCGCCTCCTCGACTGCCAGGGCGTAGGCGCCCCCCTGGGTGCGGTAGTGCTCGACCCTCGCGTCGAGGTTCGCATCGTTGGCGGCGGTCTTGTAGTCGACGACCACCAGGCCGTCGGTGGCGCGGTAGAGCAGGTCTATGTAGCCCTCGAGGGTGCGCTCCCCGAATCTGGCGGCGACGTAGGTCTCGCGCCAGCGCGGGTGGTGGAGTGCTTCCTTCACGGCTTCTGATTCGAGTGCTGCCCGGGCGAGGGTGAGGATCTCGGACTCGCGCCCGATCACCCCCTCAGCCGCGGCCTGGGCGGCCGCTGCCTGCTCGAGGCCCTCGCCGGAGGCCAGATCGATGGTCTGGAGCACGGCGTGGACGGCCCGTCCCACCGCGGTGCCGTAGCGGCCCTTCTGCCAGGGTGGCAGCTCCAGATCTCGAGGCTGCTTCTCGGTCCCCGCAGCCACGTCGCCGTCGACTTCGCCGTCCACCGTTCCGTCTTCGGCCGCCAACCCTGCGATGTCAGAGGCGCCCAGTGTGCGGCGGACGGAACTCGAGGAGAGTTTCGCGGCCCGCTCCTCCTCCCACTCGGCGAGCGGGAGAAGGAGTGGGGGGCGGAGTTGGCTCGAACCGGGCGGTGGAGATCCGTCGGAGGCAGGACCGCTCGCTGCGAAGAGGTCGGCCTGGTGGGGGGCCTCGACGCCGGCCGAGTACATGAGCTCGGCGTTCGTCCACTTGGCCTGCTCCGGCTGATCTCTCTTCCTCGTCCTGCGGTGCAGAGACACGACGAGGTGGTCTTTCGCGCGCGTACAGGCCACGTAGAGCAGCCGGATGCGCTCGTGGAAGTCCATCTGCTCGTCGATCGGCTTGAACTTCTCGAACTCCGGCGTGGTGAGCTTGCGTCCCACCTTCAGGGCGACCGCTTCCCCGGGCGGGAAGGCGACCTCGACACGGTTCGTGCGGCCGCGGGAGGCGGTGGTCATCCCCGACAGGATCGTGATCGGGAACTCCAGTCCCTTCGAGGCGTGAACGGTGAGGATCCGCACGGAGTCGTCGTCGGTCTCGGGCAGGACCGTCTCGGCTACGCGGGCGCTCTCGGAGGCCTGCATGCGGGCCCATTCGAGGTACTCGCGCAGGGTGCCACCTTCGGCCTCGCTCCATGCCCGCGCCTGGTCGATGACGAATCGCAGCCGACGCCACAGGTCGCGCGGGCGGCCGTGCAGGGCGGGGGATCCCCCCGCACCCCCCTGCACGTAGCCGAGCTCGAAGAGCCGCCGGTCGCGGGCGATGCGGTCGAGGAGCTCCGACGGTGTGAGCCAGGGCAACCCGCGGTGGAGGTCGCGTAGGTAGCCCATCGCCGCGACCACGGGGTGAGTCCGCTCGAGGCCGGGAGGAGGGTCGACGAGGATGTGCCAGGCCCCGCCGGCGATGACCTTGTAGGTGAAGAGGTCGTCGTCGCCGCAGCCGAACAGCGGCGAGCGCAGGGCGGTGACGAGCGAGAGTTGGTCGCCGGGGTCGGCCAGGGCCCGCACCGCGCTGTGGAGGTCGCGCACCTCACGGGTCGAGTAGACGAGTGAGCTCGCCTCCGCCCGGTAGGGGATGTCGCGGGTTTCCAGGGCCCGCTCGAGGGCGGGCAGTGAGGTTCGTGCCGGCAGCAGGATCGCGATGTCACCGAGTCGGGCGTCGTCCCACGTCTCGGTGCCGTCGGGGCGCGGGCGGGCCACCTTCCAGGTCGTGGCGGTCAGGACGGCGTCGGCGACCTGGTCGGCTTCGCGCTCTCGGAGGGCGTCGGCGTCCAGCTCGCTGTGGTGCGCCTGACTGCCCAGCACGGCCACGGGCGGCCCGGTGGGCGGGGAGGTGCGGGTCGGTGCTGGGGCAAGCGGCTGGTAGCGGGGTTGGGAGCCGTCCTCTGGGACGATGAGGCGACCGAAGACGTGGTTCACCCACGCGATGACCGCAGGAGTGGTGCGGAAGTTGGTGGTGAGGAGCACCGGTGGTTGACCGAAGACGTCACGGGCCTGGAGGAACAGGTCGATGTCGGCGCGGCGGAAGCGGTAGATGGACTGCTTGGGGTCTCCGACGAAGAAGAGCCGCCCCGGCTCCGCGTCGATCTCCCACCACGGCTTGTCCGCGGCAGCGGGGTCGTCGGAGGCGATGAGGACGGCGAGGTCGATCTGGATGGGGTCGGTGTCCTGGAACTCGTCCAGTAGGAGGCGCTGGTAGCGCTCACGCAGCGCCTGGCGCACCGGTGGGCCGTTGGGCCCGCGCAGCAGCTGGCGTGCCAGGACGAGCAGGTCGTGGAACTCGAGCCGTCCATGTGAACGGCGCTGCTCGGCCGCTTCGAGCGTGAAGCGAGCGAGCTCGAGGGTGATGCGCCGCAGGGCGGCCAGCGCGATCTGCTCCGCGTGGCACGCCTTGTCCTCCCCTATCGCGACCATCTCGTCGCGGACGTCGCCCTTGTCCCTCCAATTTTCCTTGCGCCCATATGAGTAGGAGAAGCTGGGCTTTTCCTCGGCGAGGAGGCGCAGCGCCTCGTACTCGTCGGGGGCGGTGCGCAGCCGCTCGAGGTAGGGGGCGATCTCGTGCGTCAGATGCTGGCACAGCTTGTCGTCGCCGTCGCGGCATTCCGAGCGGCGTGCGAGCAGCCCCTCGATGCGGGTGACGAACCGGTCGACCTCGCAGGGTGGGGGGTCCTCCGCGGGCCAGGGGAAGCGCTGCTCCTCGGCGACGAGATCCCAGTTGTCGTCGAACACCCGGGCGATGTGGCGCAGATCGCTCAGGCGTACCTCCGCCGCGAACGCGAGCAGCAGGCCGCGTTCGAGCTCCGAGGTGGCGAGCAGAGCGTCCCGGAAGCGGCGCCAGCGGTCTTCGAACTCGATCTCCGAGGCGACCTCGTCGAGCACTTCGACGTTGGGAGGCAGGCCGGCCTCGATGGGATGCTCGCGGAGGATGCGTTGGGCGAAGGCGTGCAGCGTGGAGATGGCGGCGACATCGACCTCTTCGAGTGCGGTTCTGAACCGGGCGCGACCCGTGGGGTCGAGGTCAGGGTCGGCGGCGCGAGACTCGAAGGCGCGGCGGATGCGGTCGCGCAGCTCCGCTGCAGCCTTCTCGGTGAACGTGATCGCCGCGATCGCGGGCATCTGGATGCCCGACGCGACGAGGGCGACGACCCGGTCGACGAGCGATTTCGTCTTGCCCGCCCCCGCCCCGGCTTCGACGAACAGCGTCGAGGCGAGGTCGGCTGCGATCCGCTCGCGGGCAGCCCGATCCACCAGCTCGCGGTCGGGCGGTGTGGGCAGGCCGCCTGCGGAGACGCACACCCGTCCTCTCATCCGCCCACCTCCTGGCCGTCGAGGACCTCGGGCGCGACGAGCGCCACGTAGTCGCGGAGTTCGGGCAGTAGGCGCAGCCGTTCCCAGTCGCGGTGGCGGTCGGCACTGCCGAGCTCGTCGGGATCGCAGTAGCGGCATTCTGTCCACTTCTGCCAGCCGGGCTCGGGGGGCCGGGCCGGGAACAGACCCCGTTCGATGCCGTCGACGACGACGCGCAGTGTGCGGCGCAGCTCCTCGAGCACCTCGGGGGTCACGTCGTAGCCGATGCGTTTGAACTCGCCCTTCGAGGACACGAACCAGTACTCGGTCCTGACCTGCCGGACCGCTGGGTCGCTGGCTTGGACCGCCAGCGCGTAGATGGGCAGCTGCAGCCGGGTCCCGTCGCCCAGCGGCCGTTCGGGGGAGAGGTCGCGATAGTCGGAGTGGCCGCCCGTCTTGTAGTCGGTCACGACGATGGTGCCGTCGGAGGCCACGTCGACGCGGTCGACCTTCCCGCGTACGCGGATGTGCCGGCCGTCGCCGAGGTCGATCGTCACCGGCGCGGTGGGGGTTCGGGGCATGCCAAACGGCAACTCGGCTCCCACGGGTGTCACCCGCAGTTCGCGGCGGCGGGCGTCGTCACGCAGCGCGAATTGTTCGAGGTCGTGGAGGATCCGTTGCCGGTCGCGTCTCCACAGCAGCGGGTGACCGGTCACCCCGCGCTCCTGGGCGTCGCGGCACGCCTGCTCGGCGATCTCGGCCAGTCGCCTGCGAGCCTCCGGGGGCCACTCCTCCCCCACCGGCGGGAGGTCGCCGGCGAGCAGCTCGCAGAGCCAGCGCTCGAGGACGTCGTGGATGAGCGTGCCCTTCTCGAGCGGCGTGATCTCGAGCAGCTCCTCGGGGTTCTCGATCGGGGCGACCTTCAGCAGGTACTCCATGAGGTAGCGGTGCGGGCAGTCGAGCCAGGCCTCGAGCTGGGACGCCGAGACCGGGCGGTCGGCGGCGGGTGAGGTGATGTGGTCGCGGACGCTGGCGAGGTTGCCGTCGAAGCGGGTGAAGCGGTCCGCCTGCCGTCCGCGCACGAGCTCGACGCCCCGCCGCAGCCGCTCGTCGTCGCGGACGAGCCGGTGGTCGGCGACCGACCTGTGCAGGCCGTCGCCGACGAGGGCCCGCAGGCCGTACTCCTGGCGCGTCGCCGGAAACGCGACCGTACGCACACGAGCGGCGAACGACGGGACGGTCTCGAGCCAGGGGGCTCTCGATAGAAGAGCACGACGGTCGCCGTCCGGTTCTCCGCTGCGGAGTGCCTCGACGCTGTCGAGCAGCCACCGCGACGGTGCCCGTTCCACGCTGCGACGCAGGTCACCGCGGGGGAAGGTCACCACCCGGCTGCCCGCTCCCGCCAGAGCCGCGAGTAGGTGACGGTGTTCGACCCCGACCTGTTCGCCTCGGGAACGCAGTTCGTCGGCCACTGCCGCGCGTTCCCTATCGGGAAGAAGAGAGTCCTCCCGTGGCCGGGTGGGGAAGACGCCTTCCGCCAGGCCCATGACGATGACGAGGTCGAGGTCGACGCCGAGAGCCGCGGAGGGGGTGCCGACGAGTACTCCGAGTCCGAACTCCCCCACCCGGCCGAGGTCGTCCTCGAGCTCGAGCTGCAGTGTGCGACGGAAGATCCTCAGGTCCGTGCGGCCCTCGACGGCGTCGAGCGCGCCGAGACGGTCCAGCGCCTCGTCGACCCGGTCCGCCGCGTCCCGCTCCTCCTCGGGCCACCAGTCGCGGCGGGCTTCGCCACCGAGATAACGGGAGATCATCCGCTTGCACCAGGCGGTCAGCTCCGCCCACGATCCCATCCGCATCGCCGCTTCGAGCTCGTCGAAGAAGCCGGCCACGAAGCCGCGCAGTCGCCGGGCGAACTCGCCGTTGCGCCGGAACCGGTCTGCGAGCCACTCGCGCGGGTCCTCCGCCCCCGCTTCGTCGTCCGCGAGCGATTCCTGCTCCATGGCGAAGCGGGCCAGCTTGTCGAGCCACTCCCTGCGCCCGTGGACGATTCCGGCCTCGCGGCTGATGCGCTCCCAGGTCCCGGCCGGGATGCGCCCGCCCCGAGCGGCCAAGACCGGGGCCTCGCTGAGCAGGCCCATGACGGCGGGCCGCGAGTAGCGCTCTTCGGGGAGCTCGAGCAGGTCGAGGAGCCAGCGTCCCACGATGCGATCGCTGGGCAGGCGTACCGCACGTCCGCTGTAGGCCACTCCGGCACCCTCGAGGTGCTCGTGGACGATGCGCGCGTAGGGTTCAGGCCGGGGATAGAGCAGCGCCATCCGCTCGAGCGCGACACCGTCGCGGGCGGCGGCGATCACCCGGGCGACGGCTGAGCGGCCCTCCTCGTCGGCGTCCGACACCGACACCACCGCGGTCGCGGCCGGCGGGGTGACCTCGACGTGCTCGGGCGCCTCCAAGCCGAGGCGGCGCAGCGTGCGGCGCACGTCGGCGTCGGCATCCGCCGCGCCTGTGAAGGCGGCGATGACCTCGACGGGGCCAACGGCGGCGACCCCCTGGACGAGCCCGGCGGCCGGCAGCGACAGGTCCTGTGGCAGGTGGACGATGACCATGCCGAGGTCGTCGAGCAGGGGCGTGCCCTCTCCGACCGCCTGCCGGGCGGCGGCGATGAGGTCCGCCTCCTCGTACCACCGCTCCCGCAGCCGCAAGCGGACGTTGCGGTGGATCGCGACGACCTCGGCGGCACGGCCGCTCCGAGCGGCGAGCACCTCGAGGCTCTCGGGCGTGACCTCGGACAGTTCGCGGTGGACGCGGACGAGTTCCTCCTCGGTCGAGGGATGGTCCTTGACGGGGGCGAACATGCCCGGGCCCTCGTCGAGCACCCCTCGCACCGCGGCCGCGATGACGGGCGTCGAGACCGGGCGGCGGCCGGCAGCGGCGAGGCGCGGGGCGCCGAGAAGCTCGGCGAGGCGGTAGAGGGTGAGGATCAGAAGGCCCGCCACGCCGCCGCCCCGGCTCGTGATCGGACCGAGCTCGCCGGATGCGAGCGCCCGGCGGGTCGACACGCCCACGTAGTTGGTGGGGACGACGACCGTGACCGGGGCGAGCGGATCGTCGCGCTTCGCCGCGGAGATGCGCTCGCGGAGCAACTGCGCGGAGGGGCGACCGTAGGGCACGACGTGGAGGAGCGGTTTCTTCATGACGCCAGATGCTACGGAAGGGGTGTGAC
>JBHELG010000149.1:0-17680 GCA_046263195.1 Nitriliruptorales bacterium
TCGTGCATCTGATGAGGGCCGAGTTCGGTGAGGCCGAGCGGGCGTGGGAGCAGGCGGTGGAGCACGCCCGCGCAGCCGGGGACCTACGGGGGGAGCTCGAGAACCTGTCGTGGGTGCCGCTCGCGGTATGGGCGGGACCTACGCCCGCGGAGCGTGGGCTCGCGCGATGTGAGGAGGTGCTCGAAGGGGCGAAGGGCGACCGGAAGGTCAGGTCCAGCGCGCTGTTCGGCCGCGCCGGGTTCGAGGCGATGCTCGGTCGCTTCGTAGACGCTCGGGACAGCATCGCCCAGGCACGAGCCCTTCTTGAGGAGATCGCGCTGACGGTATGGGTCGCCGGACCTCTCACCCAGGTGGCCGGATGGGTCGAGTTGCTGGCCGACGATCCCGCGGCTGCGGAGCGGGAGCTGCGCTGGGGTTTCGCAACGCTGCAAGAGATCGGCGAGTTCTCGTGGCTGTCAACCACGGCCTCACTCCTCGCGGAAGCGCTGTACGAACAGGGGCGGTACCAGGAAGCCGAGGACTTCATCGAGACGAGCCGCGCGGCGGCGGCGAGCGAGGACGTTTACTCGCAGGTGATGTGGCGGAGCGTGTTGAGCAAGTTGCTGGCCGAGCGAGGAGACGCCGAACCGGCGCAGAGCCTAGCCCGAGCGGCGGTGACGCTCACCGACCCGGCCGAGTTCCCGCTCCTTCGCTGCTACGTGCTGTTGTGTCTAGGCGAGGTCCTGATGTTGACCGGCCGACCTCGTGAGGCAGCTCCCGCGATCGAGCAAGCCATCCGTGTGTCGGCGGAGAAGGGCGACGTGGTCAGCGCACAAAGGGGGGAGCGCCTGCTCGAGGAGCTGCGCCGCGGGCAGGAGCTCACCGAGCTATAAGGCAGGTCGAGCGGGGCGTGGTAGGTCGGGAAGTTGCTCGTAGGGCACGTCGTGGCGAGGATTGGGCGTACGCTTCCAAAGACATGGACGACGAAGTCGAGGCTGCGGGCCACGAGCAGGACACCAGGTCAGGACTGCGATCAGCCGTCCATGCCGCCGGGGGAATTGTCGTCCGACCTGGGGCCTCAGGCGGTGAGATTCTCGTCATCCATCGTCCGAAGCACGGCGACTGGAGCTTTCCCAAGGGAAAGCTCCAAACCGGTGAGCGCTTCCAGGACGCCGCGTTGCGCGAGGTCGAGGAGGAGACCGGCTACGTGTGTGAGCTCGACTACGAGGCCGGCTCGGTGACTTATCGCGACGCGGAGGATCGACCCAAGCTCGTGCGCTACTGGCGCATGCATCCCGTGGCGGGGGAAGCACGTTTCGTGCCCACCCCCGAAGTCGACGAGATCCGCTGGGTAGCTTTTGAAGAGGCGCGCCACCTCCTCACCTATTCCCACGACCGGGACCTGCTCGAACACTGAGGCCACCTCAGCGATTCTCGCTGGCTCCTCCCGGGAGCGGGTCGGAGCGCCCCTCGAGCGGCGACAGTTCAAATTCCGTCGGGCCGATGCGCAGCCATTCCACGGGCTGCCCCGCGATAAGGTGCTGATCGACGATGAGGGGCACATCGTCGACGGTGACGCCTCCATACCACACGTAGTCGGGCAAGACGAGCACGGTCGGGCCGACCATGCACGGTTCCAGGCAACCTGTAAAGGTCACCTTGACGTTGAGGCCCCGTTGCCCGCTGAGCTCCCGGAAGGCGTTGAAGACATCCCCACTTCCTCGTCGTATGCATGAGCCACGAGGGTGTTCGGCAGGGCGTTCGTTGACACAGATGAGTACGAACTTTTCCGGCATGCCGGCGCGTGCCACTCGAGCTCCTTCCTCCGCGTGAGAGCGGTCTCGGCTGCTCGAGACCGCGGCGGCCAGTTCGGTCGGACGACGCCGCGAGGGCTTCGCTTTCGGTTGTGGAAGCGGCGGCTACTCGAGCCCTCGAACCGCCAACGCCGGGCCGCGCCAGCCCAGTAGGGCCTCGGTCATGCGCACCGCTCGTAATGTTGCCGTTGCCTCATGGGCTCTGATCAGGTGCGCTCCTCGCAGTATGCAGAAGATTGCGGTTGCGATGCTGCCGTCCACCCTCTCGTCGATGCCGGCGGCGAGCGTCTCGCCGATGAAATCCTTGTTCGACACCGCGACGAGGACGGGATAGCCCAAGGCGACGAGTTCCGGGAGCCGTCGTGCCAACTCGAGTGAATGGTACGTCGTCTTCTGGAAATCGTAGCCGGGGTCGACGACGATCCGCCTTTTCGCCACGCCCCGCTCGATGGCACGTTCGGTGAGTTCGGCACAGAATCTCACGACGGTCGTGGTGACATCGGGGCGGTAGCCGCGGCGGAACGGGCGGGTGCGGGGCTCTCCCCCGTGGTGCATGGCGACGTAGCCGGCTTCATGCTCGGCGACGACGTCGAGGATCTCGGGGTCGTGGCCTCCTCCCACATCGTTGACCAGGTCGGCACCGGCCTCCAACGCAGCGGCGGCCACATCGGCACGGTACGTGTCCGCTGAGATGACGACGTCCGACTCGCTGCGGAGAGCTTCGACGACTGGCAGGATCCGGTCACGCTCCTCGTCCGGCGAAACCGGCGGGCCCGGCCCACCCTTGACCCCGCCCACGTCCACAATGTCAACTCCTTCTGACACCAGTTCTCGCGCTCGGGCGAGAGCTGAGTCGAAGTCATATGTGCTGCCCCGGTCGTAGAACGAGTCGGGGGTGCGGTTCACTATCCCCATGACCGCAACCCGCGAAGCGAACTCGAAGCGGCGCCGACGCAGGTCGAGTACCGCTCCCGTGGCCGTCTCCGACGAGGAGAGGAGGGGTGTCACCAGTCGAGACCGCCCGTCGGCTTCGGGCCCAGAGGGCTGGCTCACCTCGCCCACCTCGGCTCCTTCGACCCATCGCTACGAGGCTAGTCCGGGCATTCCATGGTGGAAGTGGGGGGGAGGGCGAGGGAGGATATCTTCGTGACAGCATGGATCGTCGTGGGCCTCGCCTGCGTGCTTGGCCTGGTGGTCACCCTGATCGCCCTCTTCGCCGAGGATCGTAGTCAGGATCTCGTCGGGTCAGAACCCGAGTGGCTGCTGCCTGCTCCGAACGAGGTGCGAAGTATCCGCTTTCCGCGTGCTTGGCGCGGCTACCACCCCGCCTCCGTCGACGTCTTCCTCGCTGCGCTCACCGCCTCCTATGAGACGCTCTACGACCGCGCCGGGCCCGACGTCGTCGCCGAGGCGCGCGAGCATCTTGCTCGCCGGTTACCAGGGCAGGATGGTCGTGACACCGACGAGCTTTCCAAGGGGTCGGGCGAGCAGGTCAGGTAAGGAACTCGAGGATGGTGGCCGCGATGGCGTCAGGGTCCTCGACCGGCGACCAATGTCCGACGTGAGGAATCACGCGTACCCGGCTGACAGGGATATCGCGGTGAAGCTCCTCAGCCATCGCGAGTGGAGTCGAGCGATCGTGTGCGCCGACGATGATGAGAGTGGGCTGGCCGATCTCGTTGCGCTTGACGTGAGGCGCCTTCGCCAAAGCCCGGCACGACTTCGCATACATGACCGGATCGTTGCGCACCAACATCTCACGCAGGAGTCCCACGGCTCCGGGCATCGCCGCGTAGGTCTGAGGCGCCACCGCCGCTTCCAACCAGTCGTCGACGACCGCATCCATGCCGTCGCGCTCGACGATCTCAGCCCGCTCCCGGTACATATCGGCGGCCGGCGGCTGGAAATACGAGATGCCTCCAATGAGCACGAGCACGTCACACAGGTCCGGCTCGGTCTGAGCCAGGTGCTGTGCGACGAGAGTCCCCAGGGAATGTCCGACGAGGGTCACTGCGGGCAGTTCGAGGTGACGGATGAGGCCACGCACGTCGTGCACCCAGCCTTCTATGGAGAATCTTCCCTTGCCGTCGGAGCGGCCATGTCCGCGCAGATCGAGCGCGATGACGTGATGGTGGTCCTTCAGGGTCTGCATGATCCCGTACCAGGCATTGCCACAGCCACCGAGCCCATGCACGAAGACGATGGGGGGACCCTCGCCATAGCTCATGTAGTTGAGCGTGCAGCCGTCGATCTCCGCGAACATCCTCGGCCTTGGGTGGGAAGCCGCGACCGTCGGGCGACCTCGAGCGATGCAGACTGGAGCCCGACTGGCCCAGCGTCAGCCTATCGGTTCGGCCTTGAGTGGGAGGCCGCAGCCGCCGCGTGCAGGCCCAAGACTGTTACTACGCCCGCCCCCCCGGCCCCCGCTCCGTCACCCGTCTCGCATGCCAAGCGAATCTTGAAGCACGCCATGAAAGGAGTCCGCCATGCGGGTCGAGGTTGCACGCGAGGTCTTCGCCCCTCGGCAGATCGTCTGGCACCTGCTCGTCGACTGGGAGCGGCAGGCGGAGTGGATGGTCGATGCTCGAGCGGTGGAGGTCGAGACCGCGTCGCGACGGGGTGTCGGAGTGCGGCTGAAGGTTCCGACGAGGGTGTTGGGTGTGACGATCGAGGACCGGCTCGAGGTCACGGGATGGAACGAGCCTCGTCGACTCGAGGTGCGCCATATCGGGGCGCTCGTCTCCGGTCAGGCGACCTTCGAGCTGACACCGATCGACCACGGCACGGGGGTCGTGTGGTGGGAGGAGATCGAAGTGCCGCTCGGGACCGTGGGGGAGTTGGCAGCCGCCCTGCTCGTCCGCCCCTATCTCGCCTGGGTGTTTCGCCGCAGCCTCGACAACTTCGCCCGTATCTGTCGACAGGAAGCCGCTTCCACGCAACGTGCCCCCGACGGTGCGGAGGGGAACCATGGTGAGCACCCGTCGAACAGGTGAGCGGGAGTAAGGCTCCGCAGCCACCACCACCTACGTACCGGGAAGCTGGTCGGGTCTCACTCGCCAGATCTCGTCCGGTGTGACAAGCGAGATGCTCCTGCTCCATCCCCGTTCCAACCTGCTTCGGGCTAGGCGATCTCCTCCTCGGTACCCATCAGAAGTCGCGCCTCGACGTTGAACTTCCGCGACATCTCGCTGAAGTCTCGCGCCAGACTCACGCCCGGCTCCGAACGCAAGGCGCGCCGCAGACTCTCTTCATCGTCGAACAGGATCTCGACCATGAGGGAGACGGGTGGAGGATTGCCCTCCATGTCGCCTGAGAAGCGACTCATGCGAATGGCACGGATGTGTGGCCAGGCTCGCACGAGCGGCATGTGATGCCGCTCGTAGTGCGACTCGAACCCCTCGGGGTTCGTCGGCTCGGTGTACAGGACGGTGAGCTTGTTCACACGACCTCCTCGTCGAGCCTCAATCCTCCCAAGCCGCTCGTTCCCGCGCAGCGCCGGAACGGGGCGATAGTGTGGGAGGCGGTCTTTGACCAAGACGGCCGGCGGACCGATGGAGGGCGGACAGGCGGTCTTGCTTGCCGAAGACCGCCGGCGGGGCCGCATGCGTTTGTGCCCCGCCCCGGGGAGGTCGAGCCGCTCACTTGGTGCTTCGACATCTGCTTGCGGCGCTCGGAGCGTCGCTTCTCATGGCGTGCCCCAGCGCTGAGCAGCGCCCGCCTGCCGCAGCCGATGACGGACTGCAGCTGAGCGGCGAGTTGCGAGGGACCCGCATCCACGTCTCCGATGGCGATCCCGAGGTCCTCTACGGTGACTGCGATCCCGGTGACGGCAGGGACGTCGACCTGTGCCTGATCGCATCCATGATCGACGGAGGAAGAATCGGCTTCGTGATCGAGAACCCGGACGAACTGGTGAAGGGAGGTGTGCTCACGCCGCGGGCAGCTTGTCCGGCCGAGGCGGGTCTCTCGCGGTCGCCCCGCGACTGTGAGGGCACGGTCATCGTCGAGGTCCGTCATGGCACGGAGCGGCTGAGGCCACTTGGCGGCACGCTCGCGGTTGCTGCTGCCGGGCCTCGCTACGCGGCCCGCTTCACCCTGCGATTCGCGGACGGCATCCTGAGCGGTACCTTCGACGTCCAGCCCCCGGCAACGCCGTGAGCGACGGGGCGTTCCACGTGCCCTTCAGCCGCCGATGAGGCCGCGCAGACGACCAGTAAGTGATCGCCGTCCCCCGGGCCGGCGGACGGCCCCGTTCGTGCGCTCGACCGGCTCGTCGGTCTTGATGCTGTCCACATCGGGGGGGCTACCGGAGGCCATGACGATGAGCGGGTCCGCAGTGCGGTTCGAGATGCCGTGCGCAACCCCTGCAGGGACGAGCATGGCGCCGAGGGGTCCGAGTCCGACCTCACCCTGATCGGTCACGAACCAGCCGTTGCCACCGATGACCGTGTACGCGAGGTCGACGTCCACATAGTGGAGCACGTCCGTGTCCTGCCATGGTTCCAGACACCACAGGTCGACGGTGAGCACATCGGTGGCGAGAACTCGTACGCGGCGGGCGGCAGCCGGATCGAAAGTGGCGTAGTCGCGCAGGTCGACCGGGCGCACGGAAAGCTGACCGCTTGTGACCGCTTCGCCCGTCGATCGGATGGCGTGTCCTGCCCACTCGTCTTCGGTCATGGCCTCCAGCGTACTGAGCCAAGCGGGACCGGAGCGCTCTCCTTCTCCAGCCACGCGCCGGACCGCTCTCGGGTCCCCTATAGGCTGCGCGTCAGAATGCGTGGCTTGGGTCCGACCCGAGCAGCGCCAGACCGCCGCCACGAGGAGCCAGCCTTGGTGTCGTTCGAGGTCATGGAAGGCGCCATTGTCGAGGCGCCGGTGGAGGTGGTCGCGATCCCGGCACTCGCAGCGCCAGGACTTGATGAGAATGGCAAGAAAGCGGGGAAGGCGCCACCGCCTCCGACGCTCGGCCCTGGCGGCCAGGAAGTAGCCGAAGCCCTCGGCATCGACCTCGTGGCTGAGTTGCGCGCGCTCCGGTTCGACGGCAGCGTCGGCAGCCTGGCACGTATTCCCACCCGAGGCGCGATCGGCGCCAGCACCGTTGCTGTGGTCGGCCTTGGCAAGGGCGAGGACCTCGACGAGGAGCAGGTGAGAAGGGCTGCCGCCGCACTCGCCGATGCCACCGCCAGGACGAGCACGCTCGCGACGACACTGCCAGCGGGTGCGGAGGGGCTCGGCGTGAAGGTGGCCGCCCAGGCAGCCGTCGAGGGGCTTTCTCTTGCCGCCTACCGCTTTTCGACCTTCAAGTCGAAAAGGGACGAGCACGAACTGCAAGAGGTACGGCTCTACCCGGGCGGAGATGCGGACGCGGTGGCCCAAGGGGTGGAGGTTGGCCGCGTCCACTCCGATGCGGTCTGCCTGGCGCGTGACCTGGTGAACGAACCGCCCGTGGCGAAGCGCCCGCCGGAGCTCGCGACGCGTGTCGCGGAATCGCTGCATGACACAACCGTGGCAGTGTCGATTCTTGACGAGGGAGCCCTCGATGAGGGGGGCTACGGCGGCATTCTTGCGGTCGGAAAGGGCTCGGACGCTCCGCCCCGACTCGTCGAGCTGACCTACGACCCCCCGCGGGCCGACTGGCATGTTGCCCTCGTGGGTAAGGGCATCACCTTCGACTCGGGCGGCCTGTCGTTGAAGACCAGCAGCGGCATGATGACCATGAAGATGGACATGGGCGGGGCGGCGGCCGTGTTCGCCACCGTGAAGGCCGCAGCAGAGCTCGAGCTGCCGGTCAAGCTCACTGGTGTCTTGGCCTTGGCCGAGAACATGCCGTCCGCGACAGCCCAGCGCCCCGGCGATGTTTACACGGCCCGCAACGGTACGACCGTCGAGGTCCTCAACACCGACGCCGAAGGCCGGCTCGTCCTCTCGGATGCCCTCGCCCACGCGAGCGAACGCGAACCGGACGTGATCATCGACCTTGCCACGTTGACGGGGGCGGTCGTCGTCGCGCTCGGAAAC
This sequence comes from Nitriliruptorales bacterium, assembly GCA_046263195.1. Classification (GTDB taxonomy): domain Bacteria; phylum Actinomycetota; class Nitriliruptoria; order Nitriliruptorales; family JAHWKO01; genus JBHELG01. The sequence goes on from JBHELG010000149.1 coordinate 7,815, forward strand.
AAGATCGGTGGGCTGATGACGAGTGACGACGGGCTCGCTAGCCAGCTTCTCGCTGCTTCCCGCCGCAGCGGCGAGCGGTTGTGGCGCCTGCCGTTGCCCGACGACTACAAGGAGGACTTGAAGTCCGAGGTCGCCGACCTCAAGAACATCGGGCAGCAGGGTGTCGCAGGCACGGTGGTCGCGGGCCTGTTCCTGCAAGAGTTCGTCGGGGACGCCATCCCCTGGGCACACATCGACATCGCCGGTATCGCATGGTCCGACAAGGCCTACGGCTACATCAGGAAGGGAGGCACGGGAGCACCGGTGCGGACCCTGCTCAGATGGCTGGCGCAAGAGGAGGTCGAGTAGGCCACATCCTGATCGGGACCTGACCACTGCACCAGCGGCAGCCCGCCTGTCGTCGTTACCGCTGCTCGAAGCGGCGGTAGAACTGGTCCCGCAGGAGCCCGCCGACGTCCAGGAGGCTTGCGGCGCAGACCCCGAGGAGGATGAGGAACGAGACGGTCGCGACGAGCCAGAGCGAGACCCGTTCGTCATCGACCTGCTCGCGCAGTCCCAGCATGCGAGGCGCAGGGTCTGCTGTCATCGGGGCCTGCCAATAGTCAGCGATGACGGGTGGCAGGAACGAATCGAGCGCGAGCGATGGCTGGTAGCTGGGACCGGAGCCGGGGGATGCCGGCGCGGCGAGCACCGAGGAAGTGACCAGCCTTGACAGCAGCCGCATGCCGCCGCCCGCGGCCACCATGGGGGGACCCGCGGCCAGCGCGACGAGGGGGGCTCTGGGGCCTGCTACACCGGGGAGGACGACTCCCGCGGGGGGCGGGTTCGCAGATGCTGGCGGTGGCCCGGGGGCCGGGAAGTTGCTGCTGCTCTCGTCGTCGTTGACGCCGTCATTGTCGTCGTCGGGGTCGGCGTTGTTGCCCACCCCGTCACCGTCGGTGTCCACCGACTCGGCGGCGTCCCGTGGGAAGGCGTCGTCGGGATCGTTGACGGTGTCATTGTCGTCGTCGGGGTCGGTGTTGTCTCCGATGCCGTCCTTGTCGTTGTCGCTGGTTTCGGTGGGGTTGTTGGGGAAGGCGTCCTGGGCGTCGTCGACGCGGTCGTTGTCGTCGTCGGTGTCGGCGTTGTTCCCCACCCCGTCACCGTCGGTGTCCACCGACTCGGCGGTGTTCAGCGGGAAGGCGTCGTCGGGATCGTTGACGGTGTCGTTGTCGTCGTCGGTGTCGGCGTTGTTCCCCACCCCGTCATCATCGGTGTCCACCGACTCGGCGGTGTTCAGCGGGAAGGCGTCGTCGGGATCGTTGACGGTGTCATTGTCGTCGTCGGTGTCGGCGTTGTTCCCCACCCCGTCCCCATCGGTGTCCACCGACTCGGCGGTGTTCAGCGGGAAGGCGTCGTCGCTGTCGGCGACGGTGTCGTTGTCGTCGTCGGGGTCGGCGTCGTCCGGGGTGCCGTCATTGTCGTTATCGCTGCTCTCGGTGGGCGTGGGTTGCGGGGCATCCTGCTCGGCGCTGGCCTCGCTCTCCTCCCCCTGGCCTGGCCCTCCCGCGTGCCCTTGTTGGTGGTGGCTCAAGTCGTAGGAAAACGCCTGGCCGTCGGGAGACGAGGCGACACGGGCAACTGTGTCCTGGTCTTCCCCACTGGCCGCCCACATGACCTGCCCCCCGAGCAGCGCTGTCGCAACGAGCGCGAGAAGGACTGGGCCGACGCGTCCTCGAAGTCGCCGCACGAGATACCCCCATCGGCTACCAGCACCAGCGGGCGTACTGGCGCCTGCGCAGAGTGTGGACTTGATTGCTTACAGACACAATACCCCTTCACGTATTTCCTTTGTCACGCATGGTCGCAAAGCCCGCTTCCGTTTCCTCCGCCCATGGCGCTGCGCTCGTCTTGTCCGTCTTGCACGAGTTCGGAATGCGGCGCTTCCATGCCACGATGGGTGGGCCGGCGCATGCTGGCCTGCCTGCGAACTCCGAGGAGCCGTGGAAGCCCCAGCCGCCGTGCTTGCCGTCGTACTGCTCGAGGCTGCCGTCGGTGGTTTGGCCGTGCATTGGACCGCCCCGACGTGGGGCGCGGTACGGCACGGTTACGAAGTGCTTCTAGGGGCGACGCTGGGACTGCTGGCCCTCGTGGCATGGGCCGCGATGCGCGGGCCGCTCGACGCCGTCAGCGGTTCGCTACCGGCTTCCGCCGCTTGGACCTCGCGCGGGCTGTCCGCCACCACTATGGCCGCACTTGCCTCGCCTGTCCTCATCCTTCTGGGAGCCCCGGTGGCCGGACGGGTGGCGGGCTTTGTCGCGACCCTGATCGGGATCGCGTCGTTCGTTCCGCTTGCCCAGTTGCGTGCCGGCCTAGGACGGGGCGGTGGCGGGCTCGCTACGGGCTTGTTCGAACTCTTGCTCGGCGCCTTCTTTCTCGGGGCGGTTGTGGTCGGACTCGTCCTCGGACACTGGTATCTCGTCGAGCGCCGGCTCTCGAACCGTTACATGCTCTGGATGGCGTGGGTAAACGTGGCCGCGGTCGCGGCAGGGCTCGGGTCGGTGATGCTGTCCGTCCGCAACCCCGCGCCGTGCGTGGGGCTCATCGGAGTCGAGTTGCAGAACTGCCTGCTCACCTACTCCCCACTGCTCTCGGTAGGGAGCGTCACCGTCGTGATGGGAATCGGGCTCCTTGCCGTGGTGGCCCTGATCGCGGTGTTCAACGTGAGACTGGCCAGGGAAGGGGGGCGTTCCATCCAGGCGTCGACCGGCATGTTCTATCTGGCGGTCATCCTGGCGCCAGCAGCGGAGTTTGCCGCGAAGGTGCGCTTCTTCTGACCATCGACGTCGAGCCTGGGCCGGCTACCACGTCAGCACTTGCCGCTACCGCGTCGCCAGCACAGTCGCCGCCGCGACGCCGCTGTCGAGTGGCAGCACGGCCGTGACGAGACGTTCGTCCTCGTTGAGCGCCTTCACGAACTCGCGTCGAGCCCGCAGCTCCCCGGGACTGCCTTCGGAGAGCTGACGAGCGAGAAGCACACCGCCCGGCCGAAGCAGGCGCAGTGCGTGCTCAACATAGCGGGGGTAGTCGGCACCCACCGACTGCAGTACGAGAAGGTCGTAGCTGCCGTCGGACAGCCGTGGCAGAACCTCGAGCGCATCGCCGAGGATTGCCCGTATCCGGCTCGTCACGCTCCCTTCCTCGTAAGCGCGGGCGGCGAGCTTCTGCGCCTGAGGGTCCGAATCGATGCTGGTCAGCACGCTTCGAGGAACCATTCCCTTCAGCAGCCACAGTCCGGTCAACCCGCCCGCGCTGCCGACTTCGATGACCGCCCGGGCCTGTGCCGTTGCGCTCGTCCAAGCCAGGAATGCCCCGACCGCCGGGGACGGAAGTCCGGCCATCCGCCGAGCCCGACTGCGGGCGGCGGAGATCACGGCGTCTTCGGGGACCGCTCTTTGGGCTGGCGCCGGGTTGGGGGCGCTGGACTGCGGGGCCTGCGGGGCGGGGTGCTCCCGGAAGCCTGACACATCCACAGGGGCGGATGGCAGGCGTAGCCTGCGCTCGCCCCCTGGTTCGTCCGCTGACAACTTGGGCTCCTTATACCGCGAGGGCGGCCGTGAACCGATCCACGATCTCCTGGCACAGAGCGGCGTAGTCCTCGGCCAGGCCTGAGGCGGACGACGAAAAGTGGTCGTGCTCCAGTGTGGGGGCTCGACGGCGCAGGAGTTCCAAGCGCCGGGCAGTAGCCCCCCGTGCCTGCGCCTCATACTCGTGTGCCAACCTGCCGGTCTCACGCATGTCCTTCGCGGCCCTCTCCGCGTAGCGGATAACCGCCTCGAACACCGGGGCGATGCCATCGAGCACCTCGGTCACTGTTCTACGTGCCTCCTCGCGCACCGAGGTCGCCGCTGTCGCAACGGCAAAGAGGGCGACGCCCAGCAGATTCAGCTCGGGGTTCGTCTTGCGGGCTGTCCGATACTGCCCGCTCAGGACCCCCAGGCCCTGGAGGGAGCCCAGGTCCGAACGCACGGGAACGACGAGGCCCCGAGCCGAGCCGAGCGCCAGGTCCGACATCACGCCTCCCGCCGGTGGACAGTCAAGAACCACGGAGTTGTAGCCGGCCGCGACGGGGGCGAGCGCCTCCGCGAGAGCCGTGTGGTAGTCAGGTCGGTTTCGCGGCAGAACCTGCTCCACCCAACCGGTGTACTGTCCGGCGGGAATCGCATCCAGGCCTTCACGCACTCCGGTCAGAGGAGGATCGAGGGGGGCTCCCTCCACCACCGCTTCGAGGAGCGCACGTCCTTGATCGTTGCGCTCGTCGGCCCGGTAGCCCAAGTCATCGCCGAGATTGCCTTGGCGGTCGAGGTCGACCACGAGAACGCTCCAGCCAGAGAGGGCCATCAGCCCCGCGAGGTTCGCGGCGACGCTCGTCTTGCCCACCCCGCCCTTGCCGTTTGCCACGGCGATGACATTCGCGACCACTCGCCCGCCTCCCTGCTTTCGATGTGACTCTCGGTGACCCGGGAGAAGCCCCTACTCCGAAGTGCTGCGACGATAGTCCGTTTTCAGGCTCGGATGCACCCTTGTTTCGACGCCATGCCTGCCGAGTCCTGACCTGCTCCCTGCGGGTCGGTGGCCGGCGCGGCTGTCCCAGCCGAGTCCGCGGAACGAGACCATTCGGGACCGCGCCCCCGGCTCTCGGGGCGCAAGTCTTCCGCGGCTCGAGTCGAGCCAGGGAACGCCGGCCCAGCATGGGACGTTGTGGTGAGGACGGCCGAAGCTACGTCCCGCCCCTGAGAACGGGAGGTTTTCGGTCGGTTGCCCCGCTACCCTGGGGAAGGCGTTTGGAGATCTCGCCCCACGAGGAGAGCACGATCGTGCTCACTGGTCCCCACGATGTGCCACGTCACGCGACCGAGGCACGCGGGCAGAACCCTGGCGTCGATTCTGGCCGCTGGCTTCCGGCCGACCCTGCGGGAGACGGCGACCCGACACCCAGCTGGGACGAGGTCGCGACGAAGTACGGCGGCAAGATCTACTCGATCGCCTACCGTCTCACCGGTGACGTCGAGGAGGCGAAAGACCTCAGTCAGGATGTGTTCGTTCGCGTGTACCGCAATCTCCACAAGTACGAGCCGGGCACGTTCGAAGGGTGGCTGTATCGGATCACGAAAAACCTGTTCCTAGATCGCGTACGTCGGCGCCGACGCGCGAGGCTTGAGCCTCTTCCCGAGGAGGAGTGGGGCCAGCCGATCGATGACGCACCGGGACCAGAGCAGCGACTGGAGCAGGGCCTGCTCCACAGCGATATCGAACTGGCACTGACTCGCCTGCCGCCTGACTTTCGCACCGCCGTCGTGCTCTGCGATGTCCAGGGACTGTCCTACGAGGAGATCGCGACCGCGACGGGATGGCCTCTGGGAACCGTGCGCTCCCGTATCCATCGCGGCCGAAAACTTCTCCGTGCCCATCTCGCCGTTCCCGCGGGGTCGGAGAACAGGGATGCCTAACTGGCGTCCTGGCTGGGGAAGCCGTCTGTGGCCGTTCGGAACCCGCCACGAGAACGAGCGCCTGTCGGCTCTCCTCGACGACGAGCTCAGCATCGACGAAGCCCTCGAGGTCACCCGCCACGTCATAGTCTGTGGACGCTGCTTCTCCGAGTTCGAGGCGATCAGAGAAGCCCGGAAGGCGCTAAGGGCGCTGCCCAGCATCGAGCCACCCCAAGAACTGCTCGGCCACCTTCTCGCCGAACCATCTCCGGTCAAGGCATCCCCGGCCCTGGCGCGGCGCCTGGTGTCTGCAGCTGCGGTTTCGATCGTGCTTATCGCAGCGGCTGCTTTCACCCTCGGAGAGGATGAGCGGGGGACCATCACCCCCCCAGTCGACATGTTCGTCGCTGACCATCTCACTCGCGTCGACGACGGGCTCATGCTGACCCCTGTCGACCTTGACAACTAGACCCGGTGGTCATCGTGGCCGCACGCATGGCTCTCGCCATGGTGCTGACGTTGTTCGTGCTGCTTGCGGGGGCCCTCGCAAACGCCAGTCGTCTCTCCCGTGGTGACATCCCGTCCGGCGGGGCCGAGCCGTGGCACATCCTGCTCGAGCGAGCGGCCCAGGCAGGCTGGCAGCAGGCGTATCAGGGCAAGCTCGTGGTCGTGAGATTCGACGAGCAGGGAGCGGCCCTCGGGGAGGTGTCTGTCACGCAGGGACGCGACGGAACCATGCGCACCGGCAGCGGCCACAGTTGGATGCTCGGACGAGTAGACGGAGAAGCATTCTTCGGTGACCCGGACAGCGGCACGTTGCTGTGGCTCGGCAACGTTGAACCCAGCGGGTTTTCCCTCGCCCGCCTGTCCCACAACTACGAAGTCGCTCTCGATGACCGTCGTAACGTCGAGACGGGCCTGGCTGACGTCATAACGTTTCGGGAGCCGGGGTCGGCTGTGCCACGAGAACGTCTCTACGTCGACATCGACTCTGGGCTCGTCGTGCGCCGCGAGACATTCGATGCTCACGGCTTGCCTGTCCGTCTCGCCGCATTCACCGACCTCGAACTCGTCCCGGCAGCGGTGCCTCCCTTGGGATCTGACTGGGATCGCGTCCTTCGCCCCGCCAAGTCGAATCTGAGTGGCCGCGGGATGGAGATCCTGCGGGACGTCGGCTGGGTCGTGCCCGAGCAGCTGCCGCGTCGCTTCACGCTCGTCGACGCCTCGGCAATAGGTCAAGGTGAAGGCTCCTCACTGCATCTGTTGTACAGCGACGGTCTCTACCGGCTGTCCGTCTACCAGCAGCACGGCCGTCTCGACGTGCGGGCGCTCGAAGCCCAGGGGGCGGAAGCGACGGGTCTGGGTGGCCTCCGCCTCTACCGCTGGCCCGGCTCCGAGCCTGCGACCTACGGTTGGAACGGTGAGGAGACGGCTTTCACAGCGATCAGTGACGCGCCACCCGACGTGCTGGCCGCGGCGCTCGCCGGCCTGCCGCGAGATGAGCTCCCGTCGCTGTTCCGCCGTCTGCGGCGAGGGCTGAGCCGCTTCAGCGGCTGGGTGTGGCCCTTTGACTGACGACATACCAGGGCAGAATCACCACAGGCGTGCCATGGGTAAACGAGGAGACGATGGACAACCGCCCGGAGGGGCCTTCCGAGCGTTCTGATCAGGACTCGAGCAACAGCCCACCGGCCCCGGGCAGCACGGGCCAGGAAACAGCGACGAACGTGACTCGGCCTTCGCGCCCGTTTCCCCTGAGGCCGACGTGGGGCCCAGATGAGGAGCGCCCTGGCTGGCCGGCCGCGTCCGTGCGTCCGCCGGACTCGACTGGTGTCACCCCTGCTCCTGCCGGAGCAAGTCCTCGGCACTGGCGGAGGGCAGGCGCCAGCTTCCTCGCCGCGCTCGTCGGAGCAGTGCTCGGCACTGCGGGCACGCTTGCGCTCGTGCGTTCGAACCCAAGTGCCGAGTCGGAACCTCGCGCTCCGGTCGTGGAGGTGGAGAGCGTCGACCAGGGCGCAGTCGTGCCGGTCGTAGCTGAAGCGGTGACGCCGAGCGTTGTCCGGATCGATCGGCTCGGTGTCTCCGGTCTCCGCGGGATTCCTGAATCGGGTCTGGGCAGTGGGGTCATCTATCGCTCCGACGGCTACATCATCACCAACCACCATGTGATCGACGGGGCCGACCTATTGCAGGTGAAGTATGCGAACGGCGAGTCGGAGACGGCACGCGTCGCAGGTACCGACCCGCTCACGGATATAGCGGTGCTGAGGGTCGAACGGGGGGGGCTGCCAGCCATCAATGTCCGTCGGGATCCGGTTGTCGTTGGCGAGCTCGCGATCGCCATCGGCAGCCCATTCGGACTGGATGCGACGGTCACCGCTGGAGTCGTCTCCGCCCTGAACCGTTCGATCGAGGCTCCGGTTGCGAGCGGGGTCATCGCGATCCCGAACGTCCTGCAGACCGACGCGGCCATAAACCCAGGCAACTCGGGCGGCGCCCTCGTTGATCGAAATGGCCGACTCATCGGCATCAACTCCGCCATCTTGAGTGCGAACGGGGGCGTACTGGGCGGGCCCGCAGGAAATGTCGGTGTGGGCTTCGCCATCTCGGCTGAGGATGCGGTCGCTGTCGCTGACAAGCTCATCACGCAGGGCTTCGTCCGTCATGCTCGTCTCGGGATCAGGGCGGGTGATCTGACTCCGAGCACCGCCCGGCAATTCGGCATCGAAGTGACCCAGGGAGTCCTCATCTCCGATGTCGAGGCGGGCGCCCCAGCGGCCGCCGCGGGCCTGCGCTCCGGCGACGTCGTCGTCGCCGTCGAGGGTGAGCCTGTGACGAGCATGGCCAGGTTGACCGCGGTGATCAGGTCCCGCGAGCCGGGTGATCGGCTCCGGCTCACGATTCTGCGGGAAGGCAGGCAGATGGACCTCGACGCGGTGCTCGGGGAGTGGCGAGGCTGATATCAGGCTGCTGCTCGCGCCCGCCCGCCGCGGCTGGGGCGTGAGCATGATGATGGCGAGGAGACCCTGAGTGCGGGGTCAGGACGGCGGCAATATCGCTGAAGGACTAGCCTGAATGCGCTTGGAGGGGCAAACTGCACCTACGGGGCGTCAGCGCCCCACTACGGTGAGATTGGAGCGTGGCGTGGGCAGCTTCGGGTTCAGCGAAATGGCGGTCGTCGCGCTCATCGCTCTCCTCGTCTTCGGTCCGGACCGCTTGCCCGAACTTGCCCGCCAGGCTGGCAAGGCGTTGGCCCGCTTTCGTAGAGAGACGTCGAAGAGTGTTGCCGAGCTCAAGCGGGCAGCTGAGATCGAGGATCTTGACCGGGAGCTGAGAGGGATGCGTAGTGAGCTCCGGGAGGCCGGGCTCGGCCTGGCGAGCACGAGTCCGACTTCGCGACGTCGTGGCCAGGGGGGTCGTCGCCCGAAGTCGAGTCTTGCGGTTCCGCAGCCGGCTGCTAACGGCCCAGCGAAGAGCACACTCGACCCGCCTCCACCGATAGACCCGGATGCAACCTGATCGGTCGGGGCCTGCGTTGAGGTTGGGGTCCTTCGACCCGTGAGGTACACGCACACGGGAGGCGTAGGCGCCATGGCCGTGGCAACGGTCGCGGCATCCTATCTGGCCATGCGCTCTCCCGTGTTCGAGGAACGCGAGCGGGCTTTGGCGGTACGCGTCCGCCGACCCCGTGGACCGTTCGTCGACCACGTCGTCTCGGCGGCTACTGACCTCGGGTCGATGTTCGCCGTCGCTGGCACGGCCGGGGTGCTCGCCACGTCCCACCGTTTGCGTTCAGCTGTCGACGTGGCCTGCGGCGGGATGCTGGCCTGGAGCGCCTCACAGGGACTGAAGCCGCTCGTACGGCGGCCGCGTCCCTACCAGCTCGAGAAGGCGGAGCGGCTCGTAGCCGAGCCTTCAGGTTCTTCCTGGCCGAGCGCGCATCCGGCGGTCGTAGCGGCGGTGGTGAGCGTCCTCTCTCCGCGGCTCCCGCCCGCGGGGCGCAGAATGGGCACCTTCATGGCCGTCTTCGTTGCAGCTTCCCGGGTCTACGTGGGTGTCCACTATCCCACTGATGTCGTGGCCGGACTCGGCATCGGGGCACTGAGCGGAGCGGCCTGGCGGGTGACCGTCAAGCGGCTGCGGGAGCTGGTGGCCTGCTCCGGCGTGGGAGGACCTCTCAGGAGGCACTGAGCGGAAGCGGCTTGCCCACCACAGACTTCGCCCTACGGGCGAGGTCCCGGCCGATCCGGCGCAGCTCCTGGGCTGCGGTCACTTCGGGATGGGAGAGCACGAGGGGGACCCCGATGTCGGCACCGGCGCGCAGTCGGGGATCGATGGGAACACGGCCGAGCAGTTCGGTTTCGAGTTCCCGCGCAAGCTCCTGACCTCCGCCCGACC
>JBHELG010000150.1:0-13242 GCA_046263195.1 Nitriliruptorales bacterium
AGTCGGGCGGGGGCTCTCCATATCCCCGCCTCCCACCGGACGGCTCCGCCCGGCGAACATGCCAGGGGCAATCCCCCGAGCTCGGTGCGTGCGGAGGCGGCGCGCTCGACGGCATGCCCCTGGCCCTCCGGAAGGGCGTCCAGCGGCGTGTCGAGATGCTCACTGAGGCGGCCCACCGTGCGATCGAGCCCGTGGTCGTACCAGACGCGCACCAGTTCCTCGTGTGGCTCCCCGGGCCAAGCTCGTTGCAGCAAGTCCCGCACTGTGACGACGTCCACCCGGGCGGCCGGTGTCCGCCGCAGCGCCCGGCCGAGTACGAGCTCGGTCGACAATCCCAGGATGGCGCGCACAGCGAAGAAGGCTCCTACACCTGCGATGTCCCAGATCAGGCCGGCCATGAGCGGTCCCACCGCCTCCCCGAGCGACAGGGCCGCATCGAGGCTGCCTGCCACGCGCCCGCCCCGAGGGCCGGCGCTCCGCGCCGCGTCTCCGACCAGCGCGCCCCAGGTGGGCCGGAACGCCGCCTTTCCGGCGTCGTCTATGAGCCGTCCTCCCAGCACCCCCCCATAGAACGGCAGGACCGCATAGACGAGAGACGAGGCGGCGTTGGCGATCCCCCGGACCGTCGCCAGCCGCTCCGTTCCGATGCGGTCGGCGATCGCCCCGGCCAGCGGCCCGAGCACGAGCAGCGACGCGACCGACAGAGAGTAGATGAAGCCGATCCTGCCCGGGTCGAGACCGGCGATCTCTGCTGCGTAGACCTGGAACAGACCGTGGGTCATGTGGGCGGTCAGACCGGCCGACAGCCCCAGTGCGGCCACAAGCCGGAGCCGGGGGTCACGCGCGATGCGGATCGCCCCGTCGGCGTTGAACCTGCCGCTCACGTGCATCTCAATGGATCCTCGAGCACCCTCGTGTACGGGCACCGCTGCCACCCCGACCCCCGGGATCCCCGACCACACGGCTATCACGGACAGCGCAGCCAGGACGACCACGAGCCACCACAGGGGGGTGAAGGATCCTCCGGTCGCTGCCAGCAGACCGCCCGCGACCGCGCCGGCAGAGACGTTTCCGAGGTCCTTGGCGCCGATGGCCAGCGAGAAGGTTTGGCCCAGCCTGCGCCTTCCCGGCCTAGCCAGCACCGTTATCGAGGCCGGGTCGCGTGCGGCGGAAGCGGTGCCCTGGAGCAGACGCACCGCTACCAGGGTGACCGGGGTGGTGGCGACGAGGAGCACGAGCGAGGCGAGGAAGCGCAGGACGACCGCTGCCAGGTAGCCCCGGCGCGCACCGAAGCGGTCGACCACGACGCCCATGAGCGGTTTCACCGCCGGCTGGACGATCGCCTTCGCTCCGGCGATGAGACCGACCTCGGTCAGGCTCATGCCGAGCTCGATGGCATAGAGCGGCAGAGCGAACGTCACGATCCCGAAGCCGAGCCGCGTGAAGAAGCCCTCCGCCAGTACGGCTCGGAGGGCAGGGTCGCTGCGACGCAGCGCGGTGGCGACGCTGCGGACGCGGGCGCGGATCATCTCCGGCTCTGCAGGCGTTCGAGGATGAGGTCGGTGAGCCAGCCGATCGCCTCCGGCACGCCGCGGTAGCCGGGAAAGGCGTTGACGTCGACGACGACTGGCCCATCGCGCCCCGCGACGACGTCGACGCCCCAACAGTCGAGGCGGGCGGCGGTGGCCGCCTCGAGTGCGATCTCCGTCACGGCAGGGGCGGCGAGCACGGGTTCTCGGGGGACGCCGACGACCCCCGGTTGCGTATGCACGCGCCGGACGGCGGCCTGCCGACCCACCCCGTACACCTTGAGGTCGTAACCGGGCCCGTCGACGCACTCTTGGACGAGCCAGGGGCCGGGAGTCGACGGCCCTTCCCCCCGCCGAAGCACCTGCGTTCCCTCACCGTGTGCGCCCCGCAAGGGTTTGACGAAGCGCGGGCCCTGCTGAAGCTGCGCTGCGAGCGTCGCGAGGCCATCGGCGAGTACGGTCCGCGGGACCGGCACGCCGGCACGGGCGATGCGGGCGAGAGTCCTGGCCTTGTCCGCGGCCGCAGCCGTCGCATCGTGGGAGTTGAGGCAGGAGGCGCCAGCATCGGTGAGCATGCCGGCGACGCTCAGCACCGACGGGTGGTCGCCTTTCACGAGGTAGAGGCCTGCGAGCGGACGCCGGAGGGGCAGTTCCGTGCAGCGCGTGGGATCCCACGTGTCCAGTGCCGTCCCCAGGGCCTGCAGCCGCGATCGCAAAGGCGCCAGCAGCGGGTTGCGCCCCGGGGTGTCGCCCGCCTCGACGAGGGCGCACACCCTCCTCATCCGACCAGCCCTGCCTGTGAGCTGGAGCCATCGTGCACCGGCGGAAACAGCACACCGTCGGGCGTGAGGATGAACCCGTGGTAGCGGCGGGCTACCGCGGCGCCCAACGGGTCACCTGGCTGGAGGCCACAGACGTCTGCCAGGACGTGGGCGACGCCATGTCTGCGCAGGTGGCGTCCGAGCAGCCCGGCCTGCACATCGTCGGGGTGGCGGTACAGCAGTGCCGCGGCAATCGCGAGCGCGAAGTAGGCCGGGACGCGCCCGGTCGTCTCCCGGATGAGCGCCGCGGGTCCGAGCAGGCGATCCATCTGGCCGAGCTTGCGGATCGGATCGCGAGCCACCCGGGGGACGGGGTCGGCGAGGTCCTTGTCGGCGTAGCGCGAGAGCGCCGCGGCGACCGGCCCCCGGAGGTCGTTCCCAAGCCGAGGGTAGGCAGCCAACAGGGCACGCCGAGACTCGAGCAGGCAACCCACCAGCATCGGGCGCAGGAAGGGATCGGCCACCGCCCGTGCGACGGTCGCGTGGCCCAGCAGCCAGCCGAGGTATGCGGCCACGGCGTGGCCCGCGTTGAAGACGTACAGCTTCTCGCGCAGGCGCGCCTCGTATGAGGCCGTCAGCCGAACGCCCGGCAGCGGAGGCATGCCGGTGAGAGTTCTCCGGCCGTCGACGAGGAGCCTGCGGTCGGCGTCTCCGATGAAGGTCGGGACTCCAGGCCCACCCCAGTCGCCGTGGCTGACCGCGACGGTTGCGATGGCGCCGGCGATGCCGGTGTTCGGCAGCTCCAGGCGTGCACTGCGCGCGACCGCCCACACTGCGGCTTCCAGGGCAGGCGCCACGGCGTGGTTCTCCACGCACCACACGTCCAGCGGGCGATCCTCGCGGCGCCACGCCAGCGCCCTTGCGAGCGGTGGTCCGAGCGCCGGGACGTTGCCGACACCGACCGCCGTGCACACGAGATCCACGTCTGCCACCTCGACCTCGAATGCTGGCGTGCCCACCGCGACCGCATGGATTCCGCATATCGCGTGTTCCCGCCCCGTCCCCGTGACGCGCACCAGGAAGCGACCGGTCCTGCGTATGCGTTCCGCCGTGGCGGCGTCGCGCGCAGCCAGAACGACCTCCCATCCAGCCTCGCTGAACAGAGGGGCCAGGTACCCGCATCCGATCCGTCCCGGTCCGATGATCACGACCCGCACGGGACCTCCTCCCGTCCGCCTCCCGACAAGACGTCCGCGAGGCTGGCAGCTGCGCCTTCGACTCCCTTGAAGCCCGGCATGGCGTTCACGTCGACGATGACGGGACCCGTCGGAGCGAGCAGGACGTCGACGCCGTAGGCGCTGAGACCCAGGACGCGTCCCACTCCGCGGGCAAGTTCCACCAGTCCGCGGTGGGGGTCGAAGGGGGCGCCCCGTTTCTGCTCCGGCGTGGGAGCGGGGAAGGATCGCAAGACGCCAGCGACCCTGCCACCGATCACGTACAGCTTGCGGTCGACGCCATCAGAGACGATGCGCTCCTGCACCAGGTAGGGACCCGGGAAGGGGGGGCGGGCTGGCAGTGTCCGCCCCTCGCAGATGAACACGCCCTCCCCGCGGCTGCCGAACCGTGACTTGACCACGATCGGCGCGGCGGTCCACCGCTCCACGATCTGCTCCCAGCGCTCAACGCCGTCCGTGTGGGGAACCGGCAGCCCGGCTGCCTCGAGGAGCCGCGCTGTTCGCGCCTTGTCGCGTACGACCGCGGTGGCTGCTGGCGCGTTGATGCAGCGGGCGGCTTCGAGGCGTCCGCAGAGGACGCGCAGCACGGCGGGAGAAAGGCTCCGCAGGACGTAGCGCTCGGCCTGCGGGAGGGCCGTCGGCGGCTCGTGGACCAGGAAGCCGGCCACGCGCAGACCCCGGCTCGACATGCGACGGACCGTGTCCCAAAGGACAGACTTCTCGCTCGGGGGACGTCCGAGGAGGAGGGCGACGTCGATGCGGCTCATGCCGCCAATCCCGGCCAGGCCCGGAGAACGTCGACGATGGCACCTGGCGCCGAATCCACCCCCGTGTAGTTGGGGAAGTCGTTGACGTCCACAACCACAGGGCCCGAGGCGCCCATGAGCACGTCCACCCCGAGAAGCGGCAGGCGGAAGGCGTCACGGCAGGTCAGCGCGAGCGACCGTAGGCGCGGCGGAGGGGGCACCGCACGTGTCGGTCGGGGCGCCTCCGCGACGACCGCGAGGAGGGGCGACGGCCGTCGAACCATCCAGACATGGTCCCCCGCGACGTAGAGCTTGTAGTCGACTCCACCAACTTCGAGGTAGGGCTGCGCGAGGACCAGATCGCCGTCCCAGGTGGCCTCGTGCAGCTCGTCGGGTGTCCGGGCCAGCAGTATTCCGCGCGCGTTGTCTCCGAAGGGTGGCTTCAGCACGAGGGGGAACGCACTTCGCGGCAGTTCCGCCAACTCGGCGGGACGGGCAGCAACATAGGTTGGCGGCACGGGAACGCCCCGCCGCGCGAGGTCCGCCAACGCGCGCGGCTTGTCCCGTACGGCCATGACCCCATCCCACGGCATCAGGAGACGCGCGCCGCGTGCCTCGGCCTCCCTGAGCAGCTGCAGCCCCAACCCATGTCGGGTCCTCGCGACGACCGTGTCCCCGGGGCGCAGTCCGAGCCACAAGTCGACCCCTCCGATCAGGTCGGCCACGATGTCGTCCGCCACCACGGGAGCGCTGTGGATGGCGCATCGATCAAGCTCATCGAGCAACGACAGCGGCATCCGTTGCCGCATGTAGCGCCGATCGGTCAGCACCCAGATCGTCACGAGAGGCTCCAACACCGTGGCCAGCACTCATCGTGGTAGACGGTGCTGAGGAGACCCTGAACTGGTGATGAGAGCCGCCTCAGGTTGCCTCTCGGAGTTGGGCGTGGAGCGCGGACACGACCTCGGCGAACACGAGCGGCTTCGCCAGGAAGCTCGTCGCGCCTGCCTGCAGGCACTGCTCGCGGGTCGCAGGATCGTCGTGAGCGCTGAGGATGAGAACGGGTACGCGGCTGTTGCGACGGCGGACCGCGTGGAGAACCCCCAGACCCGACGTGCCTGGAAGGCCGAGGTCGAGGAGCAGTGCGTCGAACTCTTCTGTGTCCACCAGGAAGGTGGCGACGTCGCCGTCCTCGGCGGCCACGACGTCGTAGCCCTCGCGTTGCAAGCCTTTGACGAGGAAGCCGGCGATGCGTGGTTCGTCCTCGACAACGAGCACCCGTGGCACCGGCCGGCAGGTCACGATGGGTTGCTGTCGCCGCTGAAGGTCTCGAGCCGGTAGCCCATGCCGCGGGCGGTGGAGATGCGCCCGGGATCGAGTTTTCGGCGCAGGTAGCCGACGTAGACCTCCACGATGTTCGACCCCGGGTCGTGGTGGTAGCCCCACGCGTCACTGAGGAGCTGTTCCCGGGAGAGCACCTGGCCGGGGTGGCGGAAGAAGGTCTCGGCGAGGGCGAACTCGCGGGCGGTGAGCTCCTCTTCCCGGCCGCCGCTGCGGATGGTGCGTGTGCGCAGGTCGAGTTCGGCGTCGCCGGCACGCAGCAGGACCGTCGACCGGCCTCGTTGCGGCCGGAGGCGGGCGCGCACCCGTGCCAGCAGCTCGGCGAAGCGAAACGGCTTCGGGATGTAGTCGTCGGCGCCGCCGTCGAGGCCCGCGACGGTGTCCTCGAGCCCGTCACGTGCCGTGAGAATGATGACGGGCAGGTGGGGGTCGGTTCTGCGGAGCTCGCGCAGAACACTCAGCCCGTCTCTTCCTGGCAGCCCGAGATCCAGGATGAGCAAGTCGACGCCGGAGTGCCTTGCCAGCATGAGAGTGGAGTGCCCGTCGTGCGCGACGGTGGTGACGTATCCGGCCTTTGACAGCCCCTTCTGGAGGAAGGAGGAGATGGCGGGTTCGTCTTCCGCGATCAGGATATGACTCACGAGGGCGGCTCCTTTCTCCCGCGACAATCAGGCCTGGCGCGCCGGTATGACGAGCGTGAAGGTGGCGCCTGCTCCGGGGCGGCTACGGAGCTCGACGCGCCCGCCGTGGGCTTCCGCTATGGCGGCGACGATCGACAGGCCCAGGCCAGCTCCGCCGTGGATCCTGGAACCACCCTCGCCCCGGTGGAATCGTTCGAAGATGCGAGCCTGCTCCTCGGGGGGAATCCCTTCCCCCTCGTCGCGCACCCAAAGGCGCGCCTCCCCGTCGAGCACACTGCCACCGATGGCGACTGCGCTGCCGTCCTCGCTGTGCTGGACCGCGTTCGCGGCGAGTTGCAGCAATGCCTGCGTGAGCCGCTGACGGTCGGCCTGGATCGTCCCGGACGCGTCGTCCTCCAGCCGCCAGGCGCGGTCGCCCAGTCCAGTGGCCTTGGCGTGCACGTCTCGAACGAGCCCGCTCACGTCGACCGGTCCCAGCGTGAGGAAGTCGGGACGCTCGGAGCGCGCCAGCAGCAGGAGGTCGCTCACCATACGTGCCATGCGGTCGAGCTCATCGAGCACCAGCGCGATGGTCTGTCGCCGCTCGTCGGGATCCTCGTCGAGGACCTCGAGCTGGCCACGGATTGCGGTGATGGGCGTTTTGAACTCGTGCCCGGCGTCGTCCACGAAGCGCCGCTGGGTCTCGAACGCCTCCTCGAGTCGGTCGAGCATCGCGTTCAGGGTTGCGGCCAACTCGGCCACTTCGTCGTCTCCTCCGACCTCGATCCGTCGGCTCAGGTCGGTCTCCGTGATGCTGCGCGCCGTGGTGATGAGCCCGCGGACGGGCCGGAGGATGCGGTCGGACAGGCGCCAGGCTACGACCGAGCCGGCGATGACGGTGAGGAGCCCGACGACCGAGGTTATGCGCACGACCCGGTTGACGTCGGCGAGCTCGACCGCTCGGAAGGCGGCGACGACGAACACCCCGCGAACCTCGCCCGCACCCAGCACAGGGACGGCGAGATAGTCGACTTCTCCCGCCGGTGTGTAGGCCCGGCTCCGCAGCGGCTCGGTCACACTCCCCCACAGGCCGACCAGCTCTGGATCGGTGTCGAGGCGGTGCTCGACGGTCTGAGTGCTACGCAGGAACGGTTGGCCGTCCACGAGCGTGAGCATCGTCTCGTAGGGCAGGGGGATGTTGCGTTGCAGGAAGACGGTGAAGATCCGGCGGACGTCCCCGCCGAACGGCCTCCCCGTGGCGGGGTCCACGCCCGCAGCCAGCTGCCGCAGTTCCTCCACCTCCTGTTCCAGGTGCGAGGACAGGCGCGCGTTGAGCCTCTCCAGCAGGAGCACACGCGTCAGGAGCACCCAGAGCGTGGTGGCGGAGATGAGCAGGAGCACGTAGCCGACCAGGATGCGGCTACGCAGGCTCCGTCGAGCGACCATCGGCGACGATGGCAGCGATGGCCCCACGAGCAGCCGCGGCACCGGCTTACTCGACCTCCTGGGAGGGGCAGTATCGAGCGGCGCGGTGTCGTCAGTCGTCGGCGCTCCCGTCGTCGCTGTCGTCGGCACCGTCATCCTGGCTTCCGTCGTCGTCGCGGTCGACCGAAGGGGGAGGGTGTCCGGCGGTCTGCGGGCCATCGTCGTCGGACCCTGCAGGCTGCGGGGGTGGTGCCACCTGCACGGCGCCGCCCTGGGCGGAGGGCTTCACGGGTGCGCTGGCCGGCGATACCGGAGCGACTTGCAGGGCGCCTTCCTGGGCGGGGGGTCTCAGGGGCACGACGTCTGGCGGCCTGGGGCCGGGAGCGGCGGCCTCGGGTAAGGGAGGGCTCGTACCCGCGCCCGGGGGCTGGACCGGGAGGACCTCGTTCCCGGAGACGGGACGGGGAACATCCGGAGTCGTTTCCGAGAGTTCGATGGGGGCGACGTTCGTGCTGGGCTCGGGACCGGAGAGCAGCAGTACCGGCACGGCGAGAAGGAGGGCGGCAGCCGCCGCTCCGGTGACCGTCAGCTGGGTGTGTGTGGGACGTCGCATGGGGATCAGGGTGGGGGTTGGCACTGGGAGCCGGATGAGAGAGAGGTTAGAAAATTCTCATCTATCTCGCGCTCAGGGGCCCCGCCAGACGATGAAAGGCCTTGTCCGGCCGGGGCGGCCCCACGCCGCCTGTCCTCCGGTAGCTAGCATCGGAACATGGACTCTCACCTGCGGCGCTACCTGGCCGAGGAGGTGGCGCTCGATCACGCCGAGGGGCTGCTCTCCCGGCGCGAAGCACTGCGCCATCTGGCCCTCATGGGCTTCTCGGCGCTGACCGCCTCCACGCTGCTGGCCGCCTGCGCCCGTGACGATGAGCCGGAAGCCCCGCAGGGGGCGGGCACGGAACCGGCGGGCCCGACGGGCACCGCCGGCGCCAATACCGAGACGGTCTCCTACCCCGGCCCCTCGGGCACGCTGCGCGGGGCGTGGGCACCCGCCACCCCCCTGAGGGGTGGGGTGGTGGTGATCCACGAGAACCGAGGCCTGACGGACCACATCCGCTCGGTGGGGGCCCGGCTCGCAGGCGACGGCTACGCGAGTCTGGCTCCCGACCTGCTGTCGCAGGAAGGAGGCACCGATGCGCTGGGAGATCCAGCAAACGTCACCGCGACCCTCTCGCGTGTCCCACCGGAGCGCTTCATAGCCGACCTGCGCGCCAGCCTCGACGAGCTCGCACGCCGGGTGCCCCAGACCAGATACGCCGCGATCGGCTTCTGCTTCGGAGGTGGCCTGACGTGGAGCCTGCTGGCCGCGGGAGAGCCGCGACTGGCTGCGGCAATCCCCTTCTATGGCCCCACACCCCCCAATCCCGACTTCTCCCGCTCACGCGCCGCCATACTGGGCATCTACGCAGAGCGCGACACGCGGGTGAACGCCACCCAGCAGGCGGCGAAGTCCGCGCTCGAGCGGGCCGGGCTCACCCACGAGATCCGCACCTTCCCCGGCGTCGACCATGCTTTTTTCAACGACACCGGTCCCCGCTACGACCCCTCCGCCGCCACCGCCGCCTACCAGGCGGTGCTGGACTGGCTGGAACGGCACGTAGTCACGGGCTAGAGGTCGTGGGAAGTTACCGCTCGCTGTCGCCTCCCGTGACGTCTGCCCACTCCCAGCCGTCCTCCTGAACGGTCGCGAGGAGGAGCCGTCGCCTGTCGTTGTCCGCCTCGAGCGCATCGGTGAACTCTTCCTTCTCCCGGACGGGGACGCCCTGGTGACGGAGGCGGTCGAGCTGCGGGGTCGGTGGCACTTCGTTGCCCACCTTGAAGATCTGGAGGGTCGGAAGGAACTCCCCGATCGCCCGCCGAACGGCGGTGAAGCTGCTGGACTCGCGCTCCGTCGCTTCCAGCCCGTAGCGGATGATGGCGAGCGCCTCGTCGAGCTTGGCGATCGCCGGCGCGATAGCGGTGCGACCCGTTGAGCTGTGGAAGAAGTGGAGGACCGGGTAGGCGAGGTGACTCTGCCCCATGGCGGTGATTGAGGGCAGCAGGGTGGTGAGGTGATCGTGCAACTCTAAGACGTTCGAGCCGTTCCATACGGAGAGGATGATGTCCTGAGGCGTGTCCCCGAGGGAGGAGATGGCCGCGGCGAGCTGGCGCCTTTGGCTCGCCGACTCGATGACGGGCAGGAGGTAGGTGATGGACAGGGTCACGACCAGCAGGCCGGTCACGGCCGTGCCCCCGACCACGAATCTCCAGCCAGTCGTACCCCCCTGGAACTCCCCCGGCCCCAGTACGAATAGCGAAGTCACGACGAAGTAAGCACGCTCCCAGAAGCTGGCTGGCCGCCCGGTTCCGGTCTCCACCAAGGCGTTCACCGTTCCGTTCAGGACGAACGTCCAACCGATCCACATCGCGACGAGCCAGGTCACTCCGACCGACAGCACGACCCCGATGCCGAACCGCTCGACCGTGCGGTGCGAGAAGCCCCACCGACGCAGCGCGAGCACGCACCACCACAGCGCCTTCGAGGTGCGACCGGTGAGCGGTCCCCCGCCCTGCCCGACGTCGAAGACCGTCCGTATGAGGTCATAGGCCACCGCTACCAGTAGGACGGCCCCGGTGGCGGGCAGCACGATGCTCGTCAACAGTCCCATCCCCCTACGCCCCCGGTCTGCAACAGCTCCACGCCTCCGTCCCGGATTGGGTAGTTCAGTCGCACATCCTGGGCTGCTCCCGCCGGGCACAGAGGTCTAGCAGGACGCGGCAGGGACGCGCTGTCCGACGGGCCGCCCGCACCACCACCACCCAGGCCCATGCTCGCGTTGACCGTTCGATGCCAACTCTCGCAGGAGGAATGTGCGCGAGGATGTCGGGGGCAGCAGCCGACAGGAAAGCAGCCGACCAGGAGTTGGAAGGTGGCCGATCACGTCCTCGCCATCGACCAGGGCACGACCGGCACCCGGGTGCTCGTCATCGACGTGGACGGTGCCGTGGCGGGTGAAGCCTATTCGGAGTTCCGCCAGCACTACCCCCGCCCCGGCTGGGTCGAGCACGACCCCGAGGAGATCTGGAGGGTCTCACGAGACGTCGCAGAGCGGGCCATCGCCGAGACCGGCATCGAGTCACACGACCTCACCGCTGTCGGGATCACGAACCAGCGCGAGACGACGGTGGTGTGGGACCGCTACAGCGGTGAGCCCGTCCACAACGCCATTGTCTGGCAGGACAGGCGCACCGCTGCCCTCTGTGAACGGCTGCGGGACGAGGGGCTGGAAGAGCTCTTCCGCTCGAAGACCGGGCTGGTCGTCGACGCCTACTTCGCCGGCACGAAGCTCGCCTGGCTGCTCGAACACGTCGAAGGGTTGCGGGGGCGAGCGGAGGCGGGAGAGCTCGCCTTCGGCACCATCGACAGCTGGCTGCTGTGGAAGCTCACCGGCGGCCAGGTCCATGCGACAGACCACTCGAACGCGTCACGCACCTTGCTCTACGACATCTATGACCTCGCATGGGACGAGCAACTGCTCGACGTCCTCGACGTTCCACGGGAGCTCCTGCCGGAGGTACGGTCGAGCTCCCACGTCTACGCCGAGACCGACCCCGAAGTCTTCTTCGGCGCGGCCCTACCGATCGCCGGCGTGGCCGGCGACCAGCAGGCCGCCCTCTTCGCCCAAGCCTGCTATGCCGAGGGCCTTGCGAAGAACACGTACGGGACCGGGTCGTTCGTCCTCATGAACGCCGGAACCCGGCCTCCGCGTGTCAGTGAGGGCCCGCTGCTCACCATCGCCTGGGGCATCGGCGACGAACCGGTGGAGTACGCGCTCGAGGGAGCGATCTTCATCACCGGTGGGGCGGTCCAATGGCTGCGCGACGAGCTCGGCATATTGACGGATGCCAGCGACAGCGAGGGACTGGCGGCCAGCGTGGCGAGCAACGACGACGTCTACTTCGTGCCTGCTCTGACCGGCCTCGGTGCTCCGCACTGGGATCCCTACGCGCGGGGCGCGATCGTAGGTCTCACCCGTGGCACGAGCCGCGCTCATCTCGCGCGGGCGACTCTCGAGAGCATCGGCTACCAGACGCGCGACGTCGTGGTGTCCATGCAGGAACAGGCCGGCACGAAGCTCAAGGAACTCCGGGCGGACGGCGGGGCGGTTTCCAACCACTGGCTCATGCAGTTCCAGGCCGACATTCTCGGGGTACCCGTCCTCGTCCCCACCATTTCCGAGACGACCGCGTTGGGATCCGCCTATCTGGCCGGGTTGGCCACCGGTGTCTGGGCGAGTCAGGAGGAGCTTGACGAGCGTTGGAGCGTGGAGCGCCGCTACGAGCCGCAGATGGACGAGGCCGAACGCGAACGACTCTGCGAACGCTGGCGCGAAGCGGTGCAGCGCGCGCTGGGGTGGGCCAGGGAAGAGGAGGGCTGAGAAGCGCCGGCTTGTACGAGCACTCCGAGCGCGTCAGCCAGCACAATGTGACCCGTCCGAGCACGCTCTTGACGACGAGCGGGGCGAGCGGTGTGGGGCACTCGGTCCTCCTCCCCCGTCCTCCTCCTAGTGTAAAGACGCCGCCCAACATTGCTCCGTCCGCAGAAGCGGACCTCGTGGCAGCTCCGGAGATGTCACAGGGTCAGGGTAGGTTGAACCAGTCCTGAGACGACGGTGCGCCGGAGACGGCGGTTGGAGGTCAGGGTGGGCGAGGCTGCGCGGATCTACGAGGTCGGGTCAGTTCCGTCAACTGATGCCGTGCAGCCAAGGGTGGCACGGGAGGCGACCCCCTGGTACGACGCCGCGACTGGCAATGGGCGCCCCTACACCCCAGTTGACGATCGGGTCGACCCGCGGGAGGCGCTGGAGGCGCTCGAGCACGTCGTGGAGATGTTGGCGCGGGCGGACCTCGATCTGCTGGACGACCGTGGACTGCTTGAACACACGGTGGGGTTGGACCGTCAGCTGACGAAGATGGCCGCGCAGCGGGCGCGGAGGTTGTGGGCGGTCGACGAGCGGGACGCCTACCGCGAAGACGCCTGTGTCACCACGGCATCGTGGTGGCGGTGGCGTACAAGACGAGACCATGGCGAGGCATCTCAGCAGGTGCGCACGGCAGAGCGGCTGGGCTGGCTGGACGACACACGCCAAGCCCTGGAAGTGGGCGAGATCAGCCCCGCTCATGCCGAAATCATCGCCGCGGCCGCCATCCCCCGTAGACGCGAGGCGATCATCGACCACGAGCCGACCCTGGTGTCCCTAGCCCGGGACGCCACACCCCGGGAGGTGGCGGTGGCCTGCCGTCACATCGCCGAGATGGTGGACCGAGACGGCACCGAAGCGCAGCCCCACGCCGGGCCCGACCAACGGCGTGAGCTGTATCACAGCCAGACCATCGACGGGCTGTGGGACCTGCGCGCCACCCTCGACCCGCTCACCGGTGAGCGCCTGCACGCGATGCTCAACGCCCTGGCCACCCCCGACCCGGCCGCCACCCCCGATGAGGAGCATCGCAGCCCCGCTCAGCGCCGCCACGACGCCTTCGACAAC
>JBHELG010000151.1:0-3680 GCA_046263195.1 Nitriliruptorales bacterium
GGAGTATCGCGGACCCCGGCGCCGAGGCTGCCGACGACGACGTCAGCTACCCGGCGTTCGTGCAGACGGCAGACGACATCACGGCTCGAGTGGAGCTGCTCATCGCCCAAAAAGCAACAGACAGCGAGTCAGAAGCGACCATGCTCAACGATGACACCGTCAACGTCCGGTACATGGTCGATGATGTCGCGGCCGCGCTGGACTTCTACACGACGCATTTCGGCTTCGAACCACGAACCACTGTGCTCCCCGCGTTCGCGGACGTGACCAAGGGCAACCTGCGCCTGCTCCTCAGCGGGCGGAAGAGTTCAGCCGGCCGTCCCATGCCTGACGGGGCACGACCGGGTCCGGGCGGCTGGAACCGCCTCCACTTCGCTTTCACCGACCTCGACGCGGAGATCGCCCAGCTCAAGGAAGCTGGGGTTCGGTTCCGGAACGAAGTCGTCACCGGTCCCGGCGGCCGCCAAATCCTCGTGGAGGATCCATCCGGCAACCTGATCGAACTCTTCCAGCCCGCCGAACGGTGACGGACGGCCCAGCGGGTCGTCATGGCGGTTGCAGACCGACAATAAATGTACGGCACGACGCAACCTCTGTCAGGCCTGGGATGGCGCGAGGAACGCCACGATCATCGAGGACACCCATTCGACCCGGTCGAGCACCTCGACATGGTTCGTTCCGGGCAGGATCGCCAGCTGGGAGGGTGGGAGCGGCACGAGATCGCCGGGGACGCCGCCGCCGATGAGACGGAAGAGCTCAACAACGTGCTCGGGCAGTACGACGTCGGCGTCACCGATCATCAGCAGCGTCGGGGGCTGCAACCCCGCGAGCCGCTCCCGCGGCACGGTGAAGCCTGCCCGGTCCAGCGCGTTCACCTTCTCGACGAGCGGGATCCACGCCTCCGGGTCTGGTGCCACCCGGCGGTAGGCGTCGTGCCACCGTGTCCCATCGAGCTGATGGGGGTCGAACGAGGACTCGAACATCGTGGTCAGCTGCGGGTACACGCCGCTCGGGTCGAACGACACGCCGCCGAAATACACGAGCCGATCGACGAGGTCGGGACGATCGAGGGCCAGCAGCAATCCGACGGCGCCACCCAGGCTGTAGCCCACGATGTGGGCCCGGGAGACGTCGAGGGCTTCGAGCAGCGCCGCTGTGTCGGCAGCCATTCCGTTGCACGTAAACGGCTTGTCGACGTCGCGGGTTCGGCCGTGGCCTTGCAGTTCGACGGCGATGACCTCGTAGTGATTGGCCAGCAGCGGCAGCAGCCCGGCGAAACAGCTCTCGATCGTGCCGAAGGCACCGTGGAGCAGTACCAGCGGGGCGCCGTGGCCGTGGCGCTCGTAGTACATCTCGAGACCGTCGATGTTGGCGTAGCCCGACGTCCGCGAAGATGCCGGAGCCACAGCCCCGGCACCTGCGCTACCGCCCACCCCCGTCATGCCTGTGGCCGGTAGTTCATGTAGACAACGCCGTTGTCGTAGGACTCGCACAGGGCGAGCGAAAGCTTTACGGGCGGCACCCCCTCGTCGAACAGCCGCGTGCCGGTCCCCAGGGTGAGCGGATAGACGCACAGGTGCAGTTCGTCGACCAGCCCGTCGGCAAGCATCGCACGGACGAGCGTGATGCTGCCGCTGACGTAGAGGTCGCCGACCTCGTCCTTCAGTCGGCGAATCCGGTCGGCGTCGTACGACCCTATGACCTCCGAGTTCCGCCACGTCGGGTTGTTCAACGTCGCAGACACGACGTACTTGGTGGTGTCGTTGAAGAACGGAGCCCCTTCGTCTTCCTCGACGGTCCGAGTCGACCACGCCGGCTCGAACATCTCATAGGTCCGGCGGCCGAGCAGGATGCCGTCGCTGCGGTCGGTGACGGCCCGAAGCCGGTCCGCCATCCTGGGCTCCCAGCCGTACTCGAACGTCCACGACGGGTTGTCGACCAAGCCGTCGAAGCTCATGAATTCGTGGACAAGCACGGCTCCCATATCAGTACCTCCTGCGTGTCTCCGTGAGGATTGGACTTGCAGAACGCGAGCCCTACCAGCTTGCCGTAACCGCACTCCGAGAATGACGCCCTTCCGCAATGCGGTCGCCAAGGAGACATCGGAGACGACGTCCCTTTCGATCCCAATGCGAGTGTCGCTGCGATTCCGTGCGCACAGGGGGAGGATCATGCCTTGTCCCGCAGGAGCCGCTCGCTGCCGGCGACCTCGCGCCAGAGGTCTTCTTGGACGCTGCCGCCACGCCGTATGACGCTGAGCTCGCCGCTGCGTTCGAGGACGACCGCAAGCGTGTCCTCCAAAGACGACAAGCCCTGAAGACGAACGGCCTCGTAGACCTCGAGATGGCTCGTGTGTGCATCATGCAGTGCGGCCTCGATTACCTCACCACCGTGGGCGAGCAGTACCGGTCGGTTCTGGGTGAGGCGGTGGAAGGTGGGGACGTTGTGGTGGAGCCATCCAGTGGCCGCGTGCAGGCAGAACATCACGACGAGGCCGAGCACCGCTGCGCCGAGCGATACCCGGACGAGGATGACACGCCCGACGAGCGAACCGATTGCGAATATGAAAGCCAGGTCGTATGTCGTGGCCTGCGTGAACTGTCGCTGCCCGAAAATGCGACTGAGGAGCAACATTGAGGAGTAGGTGCCGAAGGCGGTGATCACTACCAGCCCGGCTTCAGTCCACGTGAGCCCGAGTGCGTCCATTCCCGTCCTCCAAGGCGTGAGGATAGAAAGCTATGGCTATGGCGGGCTACCCACCCACTTGGTCTCGTGTCGCATAGAGCTCACCGCACCAAACGGAGGATGGAAGCCAGCCGCAAAGGAGACGTGACGAGCCGCACCTCATATCTTCCCTACATTCGATGCGTGGCGATAATCCTGGTAGGCCACTGTCCCTACTGAATTCTCTTTGTACCCCAGCTCGGGGAAGGCGGAGACGAGTTTTACATCCCATTTCGCGCGCAACGAGTGCCGCCCTCCCAGGCGGGTGCGTCCGCCCAGCTTGGCCAACTCGAACGCCTCACATGAGTGTCGGAGCTGTTCGCGAACGGTTGCTCAACTGTGACTCGAGCGTTACGGACCTTGACCGTGGACGTCATCCAATCCGCGGCTGCGAACACTTCCCGTCGCAGCGGACGTGAGGGTTCGACTCGTGCGCCTGCATGAGGGCAGGGGCGCGGAACTCAAAAAACCCGGGAACTGGGAGGAGCTGCCAGCCTACCTGGCCCACTATCCGCACGAGGGCGGGCGACTCTCCGCCAGTCCGTTCTGGATCACTGTCGCCGCTGGTCGCATCACGGCGATAGATGAGCAGTACATCCCCTAGCCGGAACCTGCCGTTTGAGCACTGAACTGGCTGTTTGAGCAGCGAAAAGCTCCTGTCGGCGACGGTTGATCTCTGACCCCCTTTCTACGCCGCCGGACGTACGCGTAGGGAGGCCGGCTCGATCGGCCGGCCTCCAGGCGTGCTGTCTTCGTGTTGGCGGTCAGCCAGCGACACGGGAGAAGGTCGGGGCGACCTCTGCCGTCGGCTCACTAGCACGGTTCGCGATCGCGCTGACGATCGAGCGGCTGAACTCGCCGAATGCGACGAGCACAAGACCGGTCGCGACCGGATGCATCCAGGTTGCGCGCAGATCCTGGCCGAACGCAACGAAGACCGAGTAGTCCAGCAGCCA
>JBHELG010000152.1:0-7496 GCA_046263195.1 Nitriliruptorales bacterium
CTCCAAGCGCTCGTCGCCGACAACACGCTGCTGCGCCTCGTCGAGCAACGTCGTTCGATCGGCCAGGTGGAACTGGCATCCACCTGCCGTGGGGCGAGCGCGGCCCACACAGGGCAGGCCTAAGCTTCAGTCCCCGCTAGCGTCTGCCCCCCGGCTGGTCCGGCATTCTGGACTCGGGACCTCCGGATGGGTCGCTATGGGTCGCTTGCACGAGCTGTTGTCGCGCGCCACCTAGCCAGCCGCTGTCGGACTTAGGATGCCCCGCCCAGACCAGGACAGGTGTGGCGTGAACCGCGAAGCCTCGACGACGACCGCCACGATCCGGGTGAGACCTATCTTGCGAGGTGAGCCGTGAGAAGTGAGCGCGGGACCGCGTCTTCCCCGGACACCCTCGAGCGTCTGCGGCGTCGGGGGCTGCGACGTGCAGAGCAGGGGCTTGCGCTCACTCGTGACGAGGCGGCCGCCCTGCTCACCGCACGCGGCGTCGAACTCGAGCGGCTGTGCGCGGTGGCTGGGCGTGTCCGGGAGGCGGGTGGTCGCGGACGGCGCGTCACCTACAGCCGCAAGGTTTTCATACCCCTGACACACCTCTGCCGCGACACCTGCGCCTATTGCACCTTCGCCTGGCCCCCGAAGAAGGACGTTCCTGCCTACCTGTCAACCGACCAGGTGCTCGACATCGCCCGTCAGGGGCAGGCAGCCGGGTGCAAGGAGGCCCTGTTCACGTTGGGCGACAAGCCCGAGCGGCGATATCCGGCGGCGCGCGCCTGGTTGGAGGCTCATGGCTAAACGACGACGCTCGAGTACCTGCGAGCGGTTGCCATCCGGGTTATCGAGCAGACGGGGCTACTGCCCCACCTCAACCCGGGGGTGATGACCTGGGGCGAGCTGGCGACGCTCAAGCAGGTGTCTCCGTCGATGGGACTCATGCTCGAGTCCACGAGTCGACGACTGCTCAACAGGGGAGAGGCCCACTGGAATGCGCCTGACAAGGACCCCGATGTGCGGCTGCGTACGATCGAAGATGCGGGCCGGCTGTCCATTCCGTTCACCTCCGGTCTGCTGATCGGCATTGGCGAGACCCTCGAGGAGCGGGCGGACACCGTCTTCGCGCTGCGTGATCTCCACCGCGCCTACGGTCACGTTCAGGAAGTCATCGTCCAGAACTTTCGTGCGAAGCCCGATACCGTCTTCCGTCACCGTCCCGAGCCCTCACTCGAGGACCTCGTGGCAACGATCGCGCTGACCCGAATCATCATGGGGCCCACCTCCCACATTCAGGCGCCACCTAATCTCTCCCCCGAGGTCTACCCGGCTCTGCTCGATGCAGGCATCGACGACTGGGGCGGGGTGTCTCCGGTCACCCCGGATCACGTCAACCCCAGCCATCCCTGGCCGCGACTCGACGACCTCGCCCGTCGCTCGCTGGAGCAGGGATTCGAGCTGGTCGAACGTCTCACGGTGTATCCCGAGTACGTCACACAGCCCGACCCGTGGCTCGCCGGTCGCATGCGGGGACCGGTGCAGGCCCTGGCCACGCCGGCAGGACTCGCGTGTCCGGGACAGAGGCCGGAGCCACAGCCGTGGCAGGACCCCGATGACATCGTCGTCCCCCAGGCCATGACGCTTGCGATGCGCGCCGTCGTGACCGGCGTCGACGCAGGGGGTTCAGCCGCCGACGGGCGCAATTCCCGGGCGGCCGACGACCCCGCGGCCAGGGCCGTGTTCGGTGACCTCCGCTTCATCGCAAGAGAGGTGGCCGATCCCAAAAGACCACCTCGCTCCGGTCCGTCGCGCAGTCGCATCCGGCCTGAGGTCTCCGGGGCGCTCGCCAGGGCGGAGCGCGGGGTGGTGGTCGACGATGACGAGGCGCTGCTGTTGTTCGACAGCACGGGCGTTGAACTGGACGCACTCTGCGAGGTAGCCGATTCGGTCCGCCGCGAGCACGTCGGCGAGACGGTCACCTACGTCGTGAACCGCAACCTCAACTTCACGAACATCTGCTACACGGGATGCCGCTTCTGCGCCTTCGCCCAGCGACGCACCGACCGCGACGCCTACAACCTCTCACTGCAGGAGATCGCCGATCGGGTTGAGGAGGCCTGGGAGGCGGGCGCCACGGAGGTGTGCATGCAGGGCGGGATTCATCCCGATCTGGGCGGCGACTACTACTTCGAGATTCTCGACGCGGTCAAAGGCCGGGTTCCCGGGATCCACGTACACGCGTTCAGCCCCATGGAAGTTGTCAGCGGCGCAACCCGGCTCGGCATCCCGATCCGAGAATGGCTGGAGGAGGCGAAGCGACGGGGACTGGGGAGCGTCCCCGGCACTGCCGCCGAGATCCTCGACGATGAAGTCCGCTGGGTACTTACGAAAGGAAAACTGCCAGCCGCGGCCTGGATCGACGTCATCACGACCGCCCACCAACTCGGCATTCCCTCGTCGTCCACGATGATGTACGGCCACGTCGACGAACCGCGCCACTGGGTGGCCCACCTCAAGCTGCTACGAGGCCTGCAGGAACGAACCGGAGGGTTCACGGAACTCGTGCCGCTGCCCTTCGTCCACCAGCTCGCGCCGCTCTATCTGGCAGGAGTCGCCCGGCCCGGTCCCACTTGGGAGGACAACCGCCGGGTCCATGCGCTCGCCCGACTGCTGCTGCAGGGCGCCATCGACTCGGTGCAGGTGTCGTGGGTGAAGATCGGACTGCAGGGGGCGGCGATTGCCCTGCAAGGCGGGGCAAACGACCTCGGGGGGACTCTCATGGAGGAGACCATCAGTCGCATGGCCGGCTCCAGTCACGGGATCCGCCAGTCACCGCAGGCGCTGCGAGCCTGTGCCGCCTCCATCGGACGCCCTGCCGCCGAACGGTCGACGATCTACGATCGGATCGAGCCGCACGGCATCCGGTGTCGAATGGGCGGATCAACGGAGTAGTCGAACGGTTCGACCCGCAGACCGTTCTCCAACGAAAACTCCTGCGGTGTCGCCTGCGCGTCAGGGGCGGCCCTCCCTTTGGCCTCCGCGTCCCGCCGCCATCCGGTTCGTCCGAACGGCGGATGGCCCGCCGACGGCGTCGGGGGCCCGATTTTCTCCCTCAGCGCGTCCCTTCCCGCGCCCCGGCGGTCGGCCGGGGTCTCGAGGCTCGGGGTAGGTCGAGAACTCCTCGTCTCCAGTGGGCTCCGGAGTTGCCTCGGGAGCGGGGGGCGGTGGCGCGACGGGCGGTGGCTGCCCGCCGTCAGGTGGCGGTCCGCCGGGCGGCGGTGGACCTGCTGGCGGAGCGTCAGGGGGTGGCGGCGCGTCCTGTGGAGGTGCTTCGGCAGGGGGTTCACCGGCTGGCGGCCCGGCCTGTTCCACACCCTCGTCGAGAGGGGGGGAAGTCGGGTTCTGCTCGGCAGCAGCCTGAGCTTCCCTGACACAGACAGCGGGGATTTCCTCCCCACGTTCGCGTGCAAGCTCGAGACAGACCAAGGCGAGCGCATGGTGGGCCTGCTTCGATGCCGGGCCGGGAAGGCGGCCCGAGAGCAGGTCCCGGATGACCTCCAGAGACTGTGAACCGGCCACCCCAGGCACCTCGGCCGCCAACTCGAGCTGAGCTATGGCCTCGGCGACGAGCTCCTCGGAAAGCTCGGGTCTGGCTTCTGCTTCGTGCAGCCGACGCTGCGCGAACCTCACCAGGAGCATCGCGTCCTCGGCCGGGTCCTGCTCGATCGCCAGCGCCAATCGTTCCGTGGCCCGCTTCAAGCCGTAGAGAGCGTCACCCGGCAGGGCCTGTTGGGCGGCGGCGTAGGTGACGCCACCCGTCAGAGTCAATGCAGCGGTGACCGATGTCACGAGCACGGCGACCCGACGACGAAGAGCCAGGAAGCGTCGCCGGGGTAGCGACGGTGCCAGCGCCTGCCGTATATGGGCGAGGTGTCGCTCGCGCGTCTCTGGCGGCAGCGGCTCGGTGGCGAGCGCACGGATCTGCCAGGCGGCCTCCGCGAGTGGGTCGTCGATACTCAAGCCGGCGCCGGCGACCAGACCGTCGACCAGGCGATCCACGGCGTCGTCGGACACCGGTTCCGACGAAGGTGGGATGTTGCCGGACTCGAAACTCACGTCGTTCTCCCGGGGGCTATGCGGGCCTCCTCCCCCTTCCAGGCGAGACAGGCAGCCGAAACGTTACGAGGACTCCCCTCCCAGCCGTGACTGGAGGACACGCGCCAGCTTCGCCAAGCCCCGGTGCTGGAGCGCCTTCACCGCCCCAACGGTTCTGCCGGTGAGCTCCGCCACCTCCGCGGTAGGGAGCTCGGCGACCAGACGCAGCTCGAGCACCTCGCGCTGGTCCGGGGAAAGCTCGCCGAGGGCGTCACGAATCTCTGCGAGTGCGTCACGCTCGCTCGCGACCGTCTCCGGATTGGGATCCGGATCCTCCAGAGTCGCAGTGTGCTCCTGTCCCAGCTCGTGATCAGCGCGGCGCGCCGCCCGTCTCCGCCAGTCGTAAAGGTTGTTTCGGGCCGCTCGAAACAGCCAGGACCGTAGGGCTCGTCCCCCACCGCGAATGGTCGCCCGCGCTTCGAGCAGTTCCATGAAGGTGTGCTCGACAAGGTCGTCAGCGACCTCCCCGTGGCGCACTTCCGCTCGAAGAAACGCCCGCAGCGCGGGTGCCACCTGGAGGTAGACCTCGGCGATGGCGTCGGGGTTTCCCACACGCACGCCATCGACCAGCTCATCGAGCGGGTCCTCCGACATCGACTCGTTCCGCCCCGCCGCCATCGCCTACAGGCTCACGTCCTGACCATTCGTGTTCGCTCGGCCCCCCCGGGCGGTTCACCGGCGGGATGTCCAGCCGTCAGCAGTGAACTGCGGGGTGAGCGTGCACGTCCTCATCGGTTGGCTACAAATTCTGTCCTTTACGGCCCTAACCGCACCTCAAATGGCTACCCTCCCGGCAAACGTCATTGGTTGGTGACTCATGGTGGAAGAATCGCTGGTAGGCAGAGACCAGGCTGAGGGTGAAGGCCGACAAGCTCGCATCGATCGTCTCTTCGCTGAAGCGGTCGAAAGGCAGATGGTCGAGCAGCGATCGTTCAACCGCGTCATCGAGGAGGTCGGCGAACGGCTCGCCTCTCTTGAGTCTGGAATGCACTCCTTGTCGGAGACGACGGCGAGCCAGGGACGGGCACTACGTGCCGAGCTGCAGGACGGCTTGACCAACGTCGCGAACCTCGATGGCGGAGTCGGCAGCAGGCTGGAGGAACTGGCGGGCCGACTCGAGCAGCGCCTCGAGACGCTGGGCCAGCGGCTGGGTGCCCTCGAGATGCGGGTGGGCTCTCAGGAAGAGGCCGTCGATCAGGCAACGTCCGAGATCTTCGGGCGGATGGCCGCCGGGTTCGAGACGGCCGAGCAGCGTCGCGCCCATGGCGCGGCCGAAATCGCTCAAGCCCTCCAATCGGCGGTCTCCGAACGCATCCAAGCGGTGGAGGCCCGCCTGGATGAGCGCTTCGCAGGTTTGGGCTATGGGATCGACGAGCGGCTGGCCGAAGTTGTCAGCGTGCTGGTGGAAGGAGTCGGCGAGCAGGTCGACGGCGCTCGTGCGGCTATCGACGAGTCTCGGTATGCGCTGGCCGGCGAGATCGTCAACCTTTCGTCCCGACTCCGCGAAGCGGTCGTCACAGTCGGGGAGAGTGCCGCGCGCGACGCGGCCGAGAGCCGGGACGCGGCTACCGCGGTCGCAGACAACCTCCTTGAGTTCTCGTCCCGGCTCGCAAAGATCGAGGAGCATTTCCCGACCGTCTTGCAGGCCCCGGAACGAACCGCTGCGGTCACGATAGAGGCGTTCAAGCCGTTCCTCGCGGACTTCCGCTCGGAGCTCGTCCACGAGCAGCGCGAGGAGCTCACGGCTTCTCTGGGTCAGGTCAGAGCGCTTGCCTCCGGCGTGGCCGAGGAGATCGAGGAGCTGCAGATTCTCGCCGCTGCCCTCCGGCAGGCCCAGACCGAAGACGAGGAGCGGCTCGTCGCGCTTCGCGACGACCTGCTGTCACGGGCCGAGGGGCTCCTCACCAGCGGCCTCGGCGACATTCGCAACACGGTCGACAGGTGGGTGGGGAGCGCCGAGGAGGAGGGGCGGGAGCTGCGCTCCATGGTCGAGGAGCGACTCGACGCTGCTCTGACGAGGCTCCAAGAGCGTGTTGGCCACATGATCGGGACGGTCGAGGAGCGCCTGCCGGAGGTGTTGAGCGGCCACCGGGAGGAGCTGCTGGGCACGCTCGGTCAGTTCGAAGCCAGAGTGGCGGAGCGCCTCGGCGGCGTCGAGGAAGGAGGGCGCGAGCTCTTGGCGTCCATCGACGAGCGGCTGCGCGAGTCCGAGCGTGAGGGGCGAACACTCCGGGCAGCGATCGAAGAGCGGCTGCAGAAGGCCGAGGACGAGGGCAAGGCTCTGCGGTCAGCCATGGAGGAGCGTCTGGAGGACGCCGTCGCGACCATGCGACAGCGTCTCGAGGAGATGGTCGCAACAGTCGACGAACGCGTTCCCGAGGTGTTGAGCGGCCACCGCGAGGACCTGCAACGCACGCTCGAGAAGCTCGATGCGACGGTTGCGGAACGGCTTCGAGCCTCGGAGGAGGAGGGCCGCGCGCTCCTGCAAGCTCTCGATGAGCGGCTCGGCAGAAGCGAACAGGAGGGCCGCGCCTTGCGGGCAGCGGTTGACGAGCGGTTGGAGCAGGCGGTCTCAACCCTCGAGGACCGGCTCGTACAGGTGGGAGTGGCTCTCGATGAGCGACTGCCTGAACTGCTCGCCGCCCACGAGCATCAGGCGGCCACGAATCTCAAGACCGCCCTCGAAGTGGCGAGTGAGCGGCTCGACGCCGCCGATGATGCCTTCAGGACGGCGCTCGGCACGCTCGACGACCTAGCCCCTGACCTCGACGACCGCATCGCCCGTGCGCTCGAGCGAGCGGTCGAGACGGCCCGGCGCGAAGCCCGCTCCTCCCTTGGGGAACTTCACGCCGCCGCGGCCCGACTGGCGGACATGCAGGCTACATTCGCTGGGCTCGAGCGATCCCTTGCGGACTACCTGACGGCCTTCGACGCGCGGCTCGAGCGGGAACGGGCTCGCATCCTCTCCAAGCTCGGAGAGGAACTGGCCGAAGGGCTGTCCCGGCGTGAACGCAGGCGGCTGGTCGACCGGCTCAGAGGCCATCAGGAGCCGGGCGACCTGCGTCCCCAGCGGCCGGAAGACGTCGACGCAATCCCCCCCAGTGGCCCATGGAGGGTCGGTGCCCGGGAGATGACGACCGGGCGGGAAGTCGCCTCGCAGGGACCCGGGACGGCGGCGAAGCCGCCGGGCGGGTGGGAGGTATCCGGGACGGCGGCGAAGCCGCCGGGCGGGTGGGAGGTATCCGGGACGGCGGCGAAGCCGCCGGGCGGGTTGGAGGTATCCGGGACGGCGGCGAAGCCGCCGGGCGGGTGGGAGGTATCCGGGACGGCGGCGAAGCCGCCGGGCGGGTTGGAGG
>JBHELG010000153.1:0-12153 GCA_046263195.1 Nitriliruptorales bacterium
GGTGGTGCTGGTGGAGTTGGGGCTGGTGGAGCAGCGCTATCAGGCAGTGCTGGAAGTGCTCAACGACGGGGCGACCGTCACCGATGTGGCCCGCCGCAACGGGGTGTCCCGCCAGACGGTGCACGAGTGGCTGCGCAAGTAGGCGGCCCGCGGTCTTCCCGGGCTTGTGGGTGGCTCGTCTGGCTTTGGATCACGAACATCGCCGTGCTGCTCGGCGCCGAGTTCAACGCCGAGGTCGAACGCGCCCGCCAGATCGAGGCGGGGCACCCTCCCGAGGAGGAGCCGTTCTTGGAGCCACGTGACACCAAGAAGATGAAGAGCTAGCGGGCTCCGCCCAGGCCGGACGATCAGCTGTGCGCATCCAGCCGCTGAGTGAAGGCGGAAGGCCCTGGTTGCCGCAGAAGTCGTAGGGGGTAGCTGCCAAACCAGCGAACAAACTGGTTGGGCCAAACTAAGCGGAAGCACGTGGGGCGACTGCTTGGCGTGGTCGGGATTGGCGTGCTGGTGCGGGTGGCGGCTGATGTCGCCTCGACGGTGCTGCATGTGGGACAAGCAAGGGCACCGGTCACCAGCCGCGTTTCTGCCTTCCTCTGGCGGGGGGTGCGGGCGTTGCGTGGGTGGGGGGTCTCCCACAGCAGGGTGGAGACCCTGGGTATCGTGATCATCGTGGGCGTGGTGACGACTTGGCTGGCGGGATTGTGGCTGGGCTGGACGTTGTTGTTCAGCAGCATTATGCGGGGCGGTAATCGAGACCGGCAGCGGACGACCCGCGACGTTCTGGGAACGTGCCTACTACGCGGGAGACTCGCTGTTCAGCCTTTCCCCGCAGGGTTTGACTGGTGGGCCCGAAGGCTGGCGTTTTATTTCCACCTTCGCGGCCTTGAGTGGCCTCATCCTGGTGACGCTTTCGATCAGCTACTTCGTGCCGGTCCTGTCCGCGGCAACCGAGCGACGCAGATGTGCGGCCTATATCTCCACGTACGGCCTCACTCCCCAGCAGATCGTGCTCGAAACCTGGGGGATTGGGGTTGCAGGAACTGCACGACTACCTCAACAACACATCCCTATGTTGGCGGATCTGGCCGAGCGTCATCTTGCATACCCGGTCTTGTACTCCCTGCACAGCGCGGACCGCCGCACCGCCCTGGCGCCTAGCATCGCCACCCTCGACGAGGCCCTGACGATTTGGAGTTTGGCTTGAACCACGAGGAGCCTTTGCCGCACAGCGTGACTGCGACTCGGAGGGCGATCGCACGATTCTTGGAGAACTTGCAGCAGTTTCCCGAGGAGGAGGCGGAGGTTCCGCCCGCCCCCTCCTTCAAGCCTCTGATCCGGGAGGGGGCCCCGACCGTGAAGGAAAAGACGTTCGCGGCCGACGTCGAACGTCTCGAGGATCACCGCCGTCTTCTGCTGGCCATCGTGCGGGAGGACGGTTGGACCTGGGAGGAGGCGGTCGAAGAGTCGAAGGATCCCGTCCGCCGCACTGGTGTGCACCTCCGTCGTAGTTGAGTGAAGGATGTCTCTGGGTTAGTTGGTTTGCGAAGGCGAGATGCCTTCACTAATCCTGAACTCCGGACCTCTCGTAGACGGGGACAAGGCCTGGGCCCGCATGGTGGCCCGTGGGAGCGATCCACGCTCGGGCAGGCGGTCTCCTCAACGTGATGGACGAGGGATTCCCTCATTAGATGACATTATGCCCGTTTTGCCGGTAGAGGTGTCATATTCGAACTCCGCGAATTCAGAGGGTCCTGCGCCTCGAAGCACAGCGCGCCCCTCAGCGTAAAGGCCTCTTCCAGATCAGCAAGGTGACAGCTGAATTCGTACGGGCGCACATCTCCTGCCGCCGCGCTTCCGTCGAGCGCTCTTGGGCGCGGAGCGCTTTGATCTGACCAGCGCTCGCGACAAGGCTCTGCGGGCGAAAGGTCAAAGAGCGCATCCCTGTGGTGGTCTGCGCCGTGGCGAGGGAGGATGCCCTGTGCCTCTGGTCTCGAGGAACCGACGCTGGATTGCCCGGACGGCGACTACCCATGGGTTCATGGCGGGAGCGAGCCACCTTCTCTCGGCGGCAGCAGCACATCGAATCGAGAACCAGAACGGGTCTGAGACTCTCGGTCTCCGCGGTGGATATGGGAGGGGGCAATGGAATCTGAACATGTGCCACTGAATGTTCGGGAAGGCACGGATGTCTGGGAGTTGTATGAGCGCAACCTCGTCGCGGTCTATTTCGAGCCGTTTGCCCGCGACCTGGTCGAGGTCGCTGCACTTCAACTCGGCGAACAGGTATTGGACGTCGGCTGTGGCACCGGGATAGTCGCCAGGCTCGCGGCACCCTCAGTCGGACCATCCGGGAGGGTGGTGGGGATCGACATCAGCCCAGACATGCTGGCAGTAGCACAGGCTTCTGTGGGAGACCTTGCAGTGGAGTGGAAAGAGGCCGACGCCCACAACCTTCCCTTTCCCGACGCCAGCTTCGACGTGGTGCTGTCCCAACAGGTTGTTCAGTTCCTCCCCGACCGCCGGCGAGCCCTGACCGAGATGCGCAGAGTGCTCCGGCCCGGTGGGCGCACACTCGTATCAGCTTGGAGCTCCATCCAACAGGCACCCGGTTTCGCAGCACTGGGGCGGGCCCTCGAAAGCCATGTCGGCCCCGAATCAGCGGCTGCCGTGCGAGATCAAGGGTTCGGCCTTTCCGATCCCGAAGCGCTGGGGGCGGCACTGCAGAAAGCCGGCTTCGACAATGTCACCGTCAGCACCCACCGGAGGGTGATCGACTATCCCTCAGTGGAAGAGTTCGTGCACCGCTACCTCGAGGTTGTCGCACGACTCGTGCCCGAGGTTGCTATGGCAGGGCCAGCAGGGGCTGCCAAGGTCGTCGACGAGGTGACAGCGACCCTCTCCGACTACCAGCTCGACGGTGGCGGCCTGTCACTGCCCGTGGCGACCAACGTCGCGATGGGGCGGGCGCCCGCAGGAGATGCAACATGAACCGAACAACGCCCAACAGTCGCCGGCTCACAAAGACGGGGCGGCTGCCCGTGAGGAGTTCGCAGGGAGGCTGTTCGAGGCATCGATCGCCGCCCTTGATCTGTGCCATGTCTACCTTGGTGACCGCTTGGGCCTGTACCGGATGCTGGCCGAGCGAGGTCCGCTCAACTCCCGGGAGTTAGCTGAGGCTGGCGGGGTGGCCGAGCGGTACGCCCGCGAGTGGCTCGAGCAGCAGGACGTGGCCGGGATAGTCGAGCCCCACCGGGGTCGTGAACTCTTCGCATCGCACCCCCCGCTACCTAGACGGGGCGCCCGCTCGGGGGACCGTCCGGCTCGGTGATTCGGGCTGGTAGGGCACTCCTCGGCGTCCCGTGCCGTCAGAGCGGATTTCAATGAAACCGCCCCTCTTAGGGCCCGTAGCGTTTCCGGGGACAGATTGGGGACGATGGAGGTGGGGATGGACGTCAACGGCATCTCGCTGTACGTCGAGGACTCGGGCAGCGGCCCAGGCGTACTGCTGCTGCACGGGTGGCCCGATTCCACCTACCTGTGGCGGCACCAGGTCCCGTACCTGCTTTCGCATGGCTTCCGGGTGATCGCCTTCGACCTGCGCGGGTTCGGGCGCTCGGACAAGCCCCAGGACGTGTCGGCGTACGCCTTCCAGAACTCCGTCGCCGACGTCCTTGGAGTGCTCGACCAGCTGGGGCTGTCCCGGGTGCATCTGGTCGGCCACGACTGGGGCGCCTTCATCGCCTGGATGACCGCGATCCTCCATCCCGAGCGCGTGGAGCGGCTGGTCGTCCTGTCGGTGCCGCACCCAGCGTCGCCGCGTACGTTGCGGCAGCGGGAGATGGCGTGGTACCAGCTCTTCTTCCAGTTCGAGGGCATCGCCGAGGCGTGGCTGCAACACGACGACTGGGCGCTGTTCCGGGAGTTCCTACGCGGCGACGGCGAC
The DNA here is from genome assembly GCA_046263195.1 of Nitriliruptorales bacterium. GTDB lineage: Bacteria > Actinomycetota > Nitriliruptoria > Nitriliruptorales > JAHWKO01 > JBHELG01. Next base: position 3,941 of record JBHELG010000153.1, read on the forward strand.
GTCGACCGCTACATCGAAGACCTCTCGCGGCCGGGAGCTCTCACCGCCTCCCTCAACTGGTACCGCGCGATCCTGGCGCCACGCCAGCCAGCCCCGCCGCCCGCAATGCCGCCGGTCGAGGCGCCCACCCTCGCACTGTGGTCGACCGGGGACCACTACCTCGACGGGGCGCGTATGGAGGCGTCCGCCGCCTTCGTTCAGGGCGACTGGCGGTACGAAAGCATCGAAGGCGCCAGCCACTGGATCCCCCTCGACGCCCCGGACCGGGTCAACGAGCTACTTCTCGACTGGCTGCACTGACCGCAAAGCCAGAGTCCGCACATCCACACCGCAACACCAGACACGGCGGACAGAACGGCGAGCCCGACCCGAGGGCTAGTGTTTGCTGGTAGAGGTGCCCTATTCGAAACTGGTGGAATTCAGACGTCGCGTTTTCTCGGAGGCACGGTCCGTTCCTCACTGACTGATAGAGGCCATCTCGACGCCGGGCACGTTGACAGGCAGCTTTGTGGCGCGCCAGACCTCGCGAAGGACACAAGAGTCAGCAAGCGGGCGCGGGTGCCTAGACGGACGACGCCCTGCGGCCCAGGCTGTAATGGTTCGAGGAGAACGAGGGGGACGAAGAGCGTGCCCGCATGCCTGAGACCGCTGATGCTGGCCGTCGCCTTCGCTTTGGGCATCGCCGCCTGCGGCATGCCTCGGAGCGCTGGGCCGGACGCTTCGGACGGAGTCGTCGAGGGGCAGCTGCTAACCGCGGCCGTCGACCGCGCGGATCCCGAAGGCGCGGACGTTCCGGGTTTAGTGGGCGGGATGACGCGCTTCGGTGTCGAGTTGTTCCGCCAGGTCGCCAAGCCCGATTCCAATGTCGTCGTGTCGCCCACCAGCATCGCATGGGCGTTCGGGATGGCCCGCGCTGGCGCCCGGGGCACAACGGCGCAGGAGATCGACAACGTTCTGCGCTTCTCACCGGACGCCGCGACGACGCACGCGTCTTTCAACGTGCTCGACCGCCTGCTGGCCGAGGCCACACCCGCCCAACTCCCGGCCCCAGAGCCGGAAGCAACCCGCTCCTGGCAGGACAGGCAGCCCCCGGCACTCGAGATCGCCAACGGCGTGTTCCCCCAGATCGACTTTCCCATCCACCAGGATTACCTGACCACGCTCGCCGCCCACTACGGCACGGGCGTCATCCCCGTCGACTTCACCGCACCGGAGCGCGCGAAGGAGATCATCGACGACTGGGTCCGCAAGCAGACCCGCGAGCGCATCGATCAGCTCTTCGACCGCCTCGACCCCACCACCAGACTCGTGCTGGCCAACGCCGTCTACCTCAAAGCCGACTGGCTGCACCCCTTCGACGAATCCTCCACCGCAGACATGCCCTTCACCCGCGCCGACAGGTCTGAGGTGAACGTCCCTACCATGCGGCAGCAGGAGACCAGGCGCTACGCGCAAGGCGACGGATGGCAGGCCGTGGAGCTTCCCTACTCCGGTCGGCGGCTGGTGATGTGGGTGATCGTCCCCTCCGGTGACCACGCCCCCTCGGACGTGTTGACCCCAGAGGTGCTGGCCGCGGTCGACAAGGGGCTCACCGAGGGCGACGTCGAGCTGCAGCTGCCTCGCTGGGACTTCGACACCGACGTCGAGCTCATTCCCGTCCTGCGGGCGCTGGGAATGCGGACGCCGTTCGAGCCCGGCCTCGCAGACTTCTCCGGCATCACCGACGCCGACATCTGGATCGGCGACGCCATCCACCGCGCCACCATCACCGTGGACGAGTGGGGCACGGAGGCCGCAGCAGTCACCGGTATTGCCTTCCAAGTCTCGGCCCCCCCGCCCGCCCACGTCGTGATCCACGCCGACCGGCCGTTCGTGTTTGCCATCCTCGACTCGCAGGCCCGCACGCCGCTGTTCCTCGGCCAGATCGCCGACCCCTCGAAGTAAACGTGCGGAAGCGTGGCATGATCCCCGAGACCAGGGCGTTGGCCATCTTGCTCGTGCGACCTTCGATGGCCCGGACGTCGCGAACCTCGAACCCTTCTTGCTCGCAGCGCTGCAGCAGGCGGCGACGTAGATGCTCGTCGAGCCGGTAGCTGCGCCACATGGCAATGACCAGGAGGGGACTGACGGCCGCAAGAAGGAAGGGAAAGCCGAGGACCAGCAGGGTCCCGACCACCAGCCAGCCAGCGGTCGCGGGCAAGAGCGCGACGCTTGAGATGTAGACGAGTGGGATGGCGAAACCGATCGCGAGCCCTACGACGACGTTTCGAAGCCCGCTGCGAACGGTTTGTCGCGTCTCGCGCAGGCGTCGGTCATAGGGGTGGACGGCGAGGACGGCTGCAAGGGCCCCCACCGACAGCACCACGGAGGCCCCCGTCATGCTCAGCAGCATGTCCACGGTCGGCGTGAGACTGACTGTGGGGAGGAACTCACGGACCAGTAGCTGGGGGATGGCGTCCATGCCAGTCACCACAACGGCGGCGAGCGCGCCAAAAGTGACGGCAAAGATCGCGACGGAAGAGGCAACCCGCAGGCGGTGCACCTTCTCTGTTCTGTCTAGGGGACGATGGTCGACCCACCAAGCGAAGCCGCGTAGCAGCACGAACGGCACCAGGGCAGCCAGCAAGACCACGGCGAGGGCACGGACGAAGAACGACCCCGGAACCTCGTAGACGACGTCCCCCGCGGCAGGCCACCGGTAGCTGCGTCGGAACGGGTCGCCCTCGACAGGTTGCAGTGGCTCAGCTGGCACCGCCGGGCCAGGCAGTGACAGCTGGATTGGACCACCGAAGGCCGCGAAGGGCCGTAGCGTCTGCGCGGGGATCAGCTGTCGGAAGCGCCCCTCCCGGGTGCCGATGGTCGTGTTGAGGCGCCAAAGTTGCTGGTGTCTTCGCTTTCCTCGCTCACCTCCTCAACCCCGAATACCGGGATGGCGGCTGCTTCGGCAGCGGAACGCAGCTTCTGCTCAGCACTCTCGCCTGGGAGGGATGTCTCTATCCAGTCCCGGTCTCCCAGATCATCGTGGACGACGACTGTGGGGGGCTCAGTGTGCTCAGTCGCCGCGGCGGCACCGAACCCCACGGCGCTGACGATGAGGGCCAGTGGAGCAACCGTCCCCCGTCTCGACCACATTAAGTCCTCCACGTACTTCTCTGTACTGCAGGGGAGGACTCAATGGAGAATGGGCGCGTCGGACCAGCGTTCGTCCTGGCGGGGAGAGACCGAACAAGGTCCGATTCACGATCTGCCTTGAAGACGACCACCTGCCGCCGATCGCGACACCAGTTCGGGCAGGGCTGGCTTCTCTCCGCCCGAGACTATTGCCTAAAGGCACTTTGACATCTTAGAGAGAGGCTAGGGTGAACCGACCAAGAACTGAGGCGTTTCTCGCCGAATTACTTCGGTCGTTCCTCATCGCCATTTTTGGGGTGGCTTCTAGGCTTTGTCATCGTACTTTTTCTGGCGCAGCATGGTCTATTCCAGCTGCGTTCAGCTTGGTAGGTCCTCCTGCCTGGTATCGCGCTAGGCTTGATCTACCTGTCATTTGGTGTTTGGCTCAGATTGCGTATGGATCGCCAGTTGTCGGAAGGACAAACACCTCCACGGCGCTCCTAATTTGGAATGAAATGATCTACGAGGAGATGCCTCGATCAGTTGCGCCTTTCGTGATCGCGGGGATGGGTGTCGCATTCGCGGCCCCATACTTGGGGCCTGTAGGCGCTGCGGTCGGCTACCTCGTTGTTCTTGTCCTTGTCGTAGCCTACATACCATCGGCCGTGGCGTTTCGGTTGCGGAAGGAAGAGGGAGCAGCTCAAGGTCGAGAGCGGAGAACGATTGTAGGGAGCCGCTGGAGGAGAACCTGTTTCGTCGCTGCTATTCGGAATCGCCCTCTCGCTGTACCGTCTGGTCTTCGTCAATATCTCGTTTATGCGCTTCGCCGTCGAGGTGGCGATAGCCGTAACACTAGTTGGTGCATTCTATATCGTTGGTTTATGGGCTACTCACGTGGAATGAATGGCCCCCAGGGCCTGGTACACGGTTCCTTGCAGAACAGGTTGGATTCTTTCATCAGATGAAATTTCTAGTGGTTTGCCGATAGAGGGGCCATATTCGAACTCCGTGAATTCGTACGTCATGTGCCCTCGGCGCGCGGGCCATCCCTCACCAATAGAGGCTCCTCGAGATCGGGAACCTGACAGGGGATTTCTGTACGGGCGCAGATCTGCTGCCTCGGGCTTCGTCGGCCGCTCCTTACACGCGCAGCGCTGGATGTGACGGCCCCCGGTGCCAAAGGACCAAGGGAACCGGTCGCATTGCCTGCGGGGCGTTCCGGGTGAGGTTGAGTCACGCGCGGCTGACTCGGTCGTGACCGAACCGCCTGAGGAGCACCAGATTGAGACGAGCGCGGCGCAGGAAAAACCAGCTGTCCCAGCCTCTAGTGTGCAGAGGGTCGTCCCTCCATGATCCGGACCGGAGCCGACATGCGCGACCTGCCCACCGGCACCGTCACCTTTCTGTTCACCGACATGGAGGGATCCACCCGGCTCTTGGAAAGGCTCGACGAGCGATTCCGCGACGCACAGGGCCGCCACGACGCCATCCTCCGGGCCGCCATCCAAGAGGGGGACGGCGTGGAGGTAATCACGGAGGGCGACTCGTTCTTTGCCGTGTTCCCCACGCCTGCCGGTGCCGTCCGTGCTGTGGTTCGGGCCCAGCGTGATCTGGCGACGACCGCGTGGCCTGAGGGCGCGGACGTTCGGGTGCGGATGGGACTGCACACCGGCGAGGGAATCCTGGGCGGAGACAGCTACCTCGGGCTGGACGTCAACCGGGCGGCGCGGATCGCCGCTGCAGCCCACGGTGGTCAGGTCCTGTTCTCGGACGCCACCCGGGGGCTGGTGGAGCGCAGGCTGCCGCCGGGGACGCGACTGCGGGATCTCGGCCAGCACCGCCTGAAGGACCTCACCCGCCCGGAACACCTGTATCAGGTCGTGATCGAGGGCCTGGAGCAGGACTTCCCCCCACCTAGGACACTTGACGCCCGTCCCAACAACCTGCCCGCGCAACTCACCAGGTTCATCGGGCGGGGCGAGGAGGTCGCCCGCATCCGCGAACTGCTCGCCGGCCAACGTCTGGTCACTCTGACCGGACCCGGTGGTACGGGCAAAACCCGCCTGGGACTGGAGGTCGCGGCGGAGGCGCTCCCCGGCTTCGAGGATGGGGTGTTCTTCGTCGACCTCTCGGCCGTGACCAACCCGCAGCTCGTGCCGGCAACCATCGCCGGTGCTCTCCGCGTGCGCGAGGAGCCCCAGCGTGCCGTGCTCGACACCCTGACCGATCACCTACGAGACAAAGAGCTCCTGCTCGTACTGGACAACTTCGAGCAGGTCTCGGACGCCGCCCCGAACGTCCTAGAGCCTCTGCTACGCGCCGCTCCCGAACTGAGGGCGCTCGTGACCAGCCGCATCCCCCTGCACCTCTACGGAGAGCAGGAGTTTCCGGTCCCCCCACTTGCGCTTCCCGATCCGCAAGATTTGCCGGACCTGGAGGCACTCGCGCAGTTCGAGGCGGTCGCGCTGTTCGCCGAGCGTGCCGCGGCCACCAAACCAGGCTTCCGCCTGACCACCGAAAATGCCCCCTTGGTGGCGGCGATCACCGGACGCCTCGACGGGCTGCCTCTGGCCATCGAACTCGCCGCCAGCCGGATCAAACTCCTGGCCCCGCAGCGGCTGCTCGCCCGGCTGGAGCAGCGCCTCCCGCTGCTCAGCTCCCAGGATCGCAACGTGCCGGAGCGGCAGCGCACGCTGCGTCGAACGATTGAGTGGTCCTATGAGTTGCTCGACAAGGCAGAACAGGGGATGTTCTGTCGACTGGCGGTGTTCGCTGGGGGGGCCGACCTGGAAGCCGTGGAAGCGGTGACGAACCCGGCGAGTGAACTCGGCCTGGAAACTTTGGATGTTCTGGCCTCGCTGGTCGACAAGAACCTGGTGCGGAGCATCGACCACCCCGAGGGTGAGCAGCGGTTCACAATGCTCGAGACGATCCGCGAGTACGGGCTCGAGCGGCTGTCCGAATCCGGGGGGGAGTCAGCCATCCGCCGCCGCCACGCGGAGCACTGGATCCAGGTCGGCGAGCAGGCGTCGGAGGCACTGTCCGGTCCCGAACAGGCGACGTGGACCAGGCGGCTGGAGTTCGAACTCGACAATTTCCGCGCGGCGCTGAGCGGGACGCTGCAATCTGGCGAAGCCGAGCTGGGCCTGCGACTCGCTGCAGCCCTCGTCGACTTCTGGCGGCTCGGGAGTCATCCCCGGGAGGGGGTGCGGTGGCTCGGCGAACTTCTCGCGCTGCCGCGGGCGGCTGGAAACGCGCTGGTGCGGGCTCGAGCTCTGACCGCGGCGGCTGATCTCCATGGATGGATAGCCGAACCTGAGGCGTTTCTACGCTTCGCGCAGGAGGCGGTCACGATCTACCGCGAGCTGGGCGATCCTGGCGGGATCGCCGAGGCCCTGCAGAACCTCGGATGGGCCCAGCTGCAGGCCGGCCGGCTCGAGGCTGCGCGGGTCAACTTCGAGGAGGCCAGGGAGCACAACATCGCTCTGGGCAACCAGTTCCGGGCGGCCTCATGCACCAATGGGCTCGGCATGGTGGCACAGTTCGAGGGCCGACTCGACCAGGCACGGCTGCTGTTCGAGGACGCATTGGAGACGTTCAAGGACCTGCGTGACGCGTACTGGGTTGCATTGCTGGAGACCATGGTGGGGGGGGTGGACAGGATGGAGGGGAAGGTCGAGGCCGCCGACAGGCGCTTTCGCGCGAGCCTGTCCGCTTTCCGACAGATCGACAACCTCATGGGGACATCATGGGTGATCTACTCATTCGCCGACCTCGCCCTGCTTCGCGGACAGCACGAGCGGGCGTTGCGGCTGGTGGGGGCGTCTGACGCCCTGCGCGGAGGGGTGGAGATGCCGGGGCTCGCGACGGCCATGATGGGGGACGTCGGGGCAACAGCCCGCTCATACCTAGACCAGGTCACGGCCGAGTCCCTCTATCAGGAGGGACAGGCGATGGAACTCGAGTACGCGGTCGAGTACGCGCTGCAAAACGAAAAGTGACTGGGACGAATGTACCTCGTTGTGTGCCGCGATCGGGAGGTCAAGGCTCCCACCGGGAGCACCTCACTTCTCACCTTGGTGGTAGAGGTGTCATATTCGAACTCCGCGAATTCGGACGGTCTCGTGCCTCTGAGGCCAGTCCTATCCCTCAATGACTAGAGGCCACCGGGGGTCGGGAACGTGACAGGCGATTTCCGTGCAGGCGAAAAGCGCCTCCCGGTGCTTCCTGGGCGGCGTCCTTGGCCAAGTGGAACCGACGGTCAGGTGCGACGACAAACCCAGCCGCGCTGTCCGGAACGATCCGTTCCCCGAACGTCCACCCGCCCGGCTTGCCACAGCCCCACAACCCATGACCAGCGGAAGGCGAGGTTTCGGGCACGATCTCAAGGACATGAGTCGCGGACGGAGCCGAGGCGGCCGTCCAGGCAGCGACCCACGCCGTCGAACTCGATCGTGGACGGTGCACTAGCGACCCGAGCTCAACCGCAGGGGCCGTCTTCCCCGTGCCGGAACCGCCCACCGGCCGGGCCGGTCAGGGTGAGGGTGAAGGGCTTGCTGTGCCGCTGCGCCCATGCGGCGACGACGTCCTCGACGACGCGGCGGTCCACGGGCTGGTCGTGCGCCAGCGGCCGCTCCCCGGCGCGGGCGATGTCGACCGCATGCAGCCACACGTCGCGGGTGAGGATGACCTCGTTGAGGTGACCGAGCGTGTCGGACGTCGGAGCCCCGGCGGCCATCGAACCGCCCTCGGGCACGGGCAGGCGAACCCGCCACACCAGCCGCGCTGCGAAGCTCATCCGCGCGGTCCGGGTCATGGGCACTCTGGTCGGTCGGCTTGTGGTGAGCGACTTCCGCAATCCGGTCCGCCTGGCGCGTCTCGGTGTCGAACGGTTCCGCCGCTACGCCGCGCGGCGTGGGGTGCAGGTCGCGACGGTCAAGGCGGAGCAGCTGGTCGCGACGGCGCGCGTGTCGTTGCCGGCCGCGGACGCGTCGGTAGCGAGGGAGGCGATCGGCTGGGACCTGGCCCTGCTGGCCGAGATTGACCGTCAGCTCGATCAGGCCGCTCACGAGCTCGAGCAGGTACTGCCCGCCACTCCATTC
>JBHELG010000154.1:0-23060 GCA_046263195.1 Nitriliruptorales bacterium
GCCCAGCGCTGTTGGGCGGGGCGCCGATGGACATCGCGTCCTGACCTTTCAATCCCACCTGCCGCCAGGTTCTGCCGGCATCGTCGCTCTGCCACAGCGATCCGTGCAGGCCGAGCAGGAGGACGTCTCCTGCTGCCCTCAGGGCATGTACATGGTCGGAGGCCGGCAGTCGTCCCGCCTCGGTGGCACGCCCCTGCCGTACCGCGCAGGCCGGCAGGAGGACCAGGGCAAGGGCGGAGACAAGTGCCTTCAGACGGCTGTTACGCGAGGGCATTGATCGTCGCTCTCCGGGGGAAACGAGGGTTGGAGGAAGTTGTCGTCGTAGGGCGGCCGGGCTCGACCGTACCCGGTCGGGAGATCAGGGCGGGACAGGAGAGCGGGGGCGGCAGACGGGTCAACCTCCGCTCAGGCGACGACCAACCCAAGTAGCCCTGGACTCCCTCCAGCAGTCTTCGCGATCATCTCCGGGCGTCCGAGGCGTGGGCCGGGCGGCGGGGGAAGCATGCAGGTAGCGCAGCGTATCCGCTGCTCGAGCACGAGCGCTCGACGGGAACGCCCGCGGCCGAGCTCACAGCCGCCTGCCCGCAGGCCACTGCAGGCAACCCGTTCCATGTGCGGGCGCTGCTGCGCCCAACTGCAGGCCCAGGCGTCGGAGCCACCGAGCAAAATGCCCCCCTGCCAGGACCATGGGTGATCAGCTGGTGCGCCTGTGCCTCGAGGTCGTCGCGGGCAGGCCAGCAGCAGCAAACCTCAGGGTGCAATCTCAGGATGCTCCCTGACGCGCGCCTCGTCGCTTCCACCGATCATTCCTCCGGCGGAGCACGAGTGCCTCGGGGAGTACTCGAGCCGGGTATGGACCGCAACGGCAGGAGGTGGAGACACCGCGACCCAAGTTGCATCCCGCCCGGTTTCAACCTGCTGCAATTCTTCGCCATCCCCGCGGCCTTTGGCTGCCGTCCGACGGTCGAGGGGTTCGTGATCTGGAAGAACGGCCCACCGCCGCAGGACCAGGCGCCGATGCAGCAGGAGTTGTTCGAGAATGAGGCCGAGGCGGTCCCAGTGTGGTTCGTTCCCACAGCGGAGCTGGAGGCGGCCACGGCGGATGGCGTCTTGACGATCGCGGAGCTGGCTGCCCTGCCCTCGCTGGTCAGGGGGACGGCTACCTCGTTCCACGAGACGCTTCATGCCACCGGCGGAGCGCAGCAGGACATGATCCAGATGAACGCGCGCGGAACCGTGCCCGATGGGCGCACGTTCCAGCTGCGGGGCGTGTGCGTGACCGGGGACCCCAGAGACGGACGCCTGCCAGAAGGGGCACGTACGGATCCAGTTCCGCTGAGCCAGCCCGCGCGGGGGGTCGGCCTCGTCCGGCCCCCTCCCCGGGCGCTGAGGGCCTAGAAGGTTGGCTTCGTGACCATCAGGAAGACGATCACGATCACGAGCACGGCTAGGACTCCTCCCAGGGCCTGGCCTCGCTGCATCAGGCGTCTGAACTCCTCGGACTCGGGACCAGACTCCTCCAAAGTTCGGATCTGTCGCCTGAGTACCGGGGTGTAGCCTGCCGCTCCAAGGACCACGAGCAGCACGTACAGGCCGAGCGCCGTCGACAACCAGAACGTGCCCAGGTCGAGGTCTCCAACCCAGACCATCGCGAGTCCAGTCACCAGGAGCAGGGCATAGGCAGGGTTGGCGAACCAGTCGTCGAGTGTCTTGATCCCTCGCAGCACGTGGGGCAACTGCTCCGGATCCTGCGCTGCCCGGGCCAGCCATACTCCGTAGGAGGCGTTGAAGCCAACCGCCACGATGGCCAACGTGACGTGAACGAACTTGAGTAGGAGATAGGCGGACACGGCCGTCCCTTGCTGGTGCTCGGCTCTTGTCACGTGCGGAGGGTTCCCCCGACGGTATGGGGACGGAATCGGCGAAGCCGCAGGGAGTTCGTAACGACGCTGACGCTCGAGAATGCCATGGCCGCCCCGGCGATGACCGGGTTGAGCCAGCCGACCGCGGCCAGCGGGATGGCCAGCGTGTTGTATCCGAACGCCCAGCCCAGGTTCTGGAGAATGGTGCGGTAGGTGCGCCGCGACAATCGTATGGCGGTGACCACGCCTTCCAGGTCGCCGCGCATGAGGGTGATGTCGGACGACTCGATGGCGACGTCGGTGCCGGTGCCTATGGCGATGCCGAGATCCGCCTGGACGAGGGCGGGAGCGTCGTTCACCCCGTCCCCTACCATGGCGACGATCTGGCCTTCGTGCTGGAGGCGGGCCACCTCTGACACCTTGTCCTGGGGCAGAACCTCGGCCAGGACGCGGTCGATGCCCACCTCCCCAGCGATGGCGTGGGCGGTGCGTGCGTTGTCGCCGGTGAGCAGGGCCACCTGAAGGCCCATCCGGTGCAGTTCGTCGAGGACGCTACCGGCACCTTCCTTCAACGTGTCGGCCACGGCCAGGACGCCCCGGATCTCACCTCCCCAGCCTGTGAAGACCGCGGTCTTCCCTTCCGCTTCGAAACGTTCGGCGTTCTCCTCTACCGCGGCCGGCAGGATCAGACCGGCGTCGGCCGCGAGTTTGCGCCGGCCCACCCAGACCACCTCGCCTTCGACGCCGCCGCGCACTCCACGGCCGGCCAGCGCCTCGAACGCGCTCACGGCAGGCAGGGACAGACCGCGCTGACGCGCGGCAGAGACGATCGCCTGGCCGATGGGGTGTTCGCTGTTCGACTCGACCGCGGCAGCGCGGCGCAGCAGCTCTTCCTCACCCACGCCATCGGGGCCGGCAACGATGTCGGTGAGGGTCATCTGCCCGCGGGTGAGGGTTCCTGTCTTGTCGAAGACCACCGTCGTGATGGTGCGGGTGCGTTCGAGCACCTCGACTGACTTGATGAGCACACCGAGCTCCGCACCCCGGCCGGTACCGACCATGATCGCGGTGGGGGTGGCCAGCCCGAGCGCGCAGGGGCAGGCGATGATGAGCACCGCCACCGCGGCGATCAGCCCCTCCCCCGGGTCACCGACCAAGAGCCACCAGGTGGCGAAGGTCAACGCCGCGATGGCCAAGACAGCCGGAACGAAGATGGCGGCCACGCGGTCGGCCAGGCGCTGCACAGGCGCCTTCGACGCTTGTGCCTGCTCGACCAGGCGGACGATCTGGGCCAGTGCGGTCTCCGATCCCACCGCGGTGGCCCTCACGGTGAGCACACCCGAGGTGTTGACCGTGGCGCCGGCCACCTTGTCCCCGGGGGTCTTCTCCACGGGCACGGACTCGCCCGTCAGCATCGACTCGTCGACCGCGCTCGCCCCGTCGACCACCTCCCCGTCCGTGGGGATCTTCTCGCCTGGGAGGACCCGCATGAGGTCGCCGACGGCGACGTCTTCTACCGGGACCAGGACCTCGTCTCCGTTGCGCAACAGGCGGGCCTGCCTGGCCCCGAGCTCCAGCAGGGCACGGATCGCCTGTCCGGCGCGGCGCTTGGCCCGCGCCTCGAAATAGCGGCCGAGCACAAGGAAGGCGATGAGCAGCGCGGCGATCTCGAAGTACATCTCCCCGCCGGCGAACAAGCTGTAGACGGAGTAGAAGAACGCCGTCAGGGTCCCGAGAGCGACCAGAGTGTCCATGTTCGACGTCAGCCGCCGTGCCCGTTTCGCAGCCTCGCGCAGGAAGGGCCAGCCGACGTAGAACTGCACGGGCACGGTGAGGGCTGCCGACGCCCATCCCGCCCAGGGCTCGTGAGCCAGGCCCAGGGGCAGCATGGGGGAGAGCAGAAACACGCCGAGTGCCAACGGCCAGGCCAGCAGGACCCGCCTGAGCCAGAGTCGACGCTCGGCCTCCTCCTCGGGCTCTTCCCCTGGGGCTGGCGTCGGCTTGACGGCCTCCACCTGCTTCAGGCCGTAGCCGATGCGTTCGACCGCCGCCTGCAGGACCTCGAGATCGGCCCCCTCCCCCGCGAGGATCACGTGAGCCTTGCCTGTGGCGAAGTTGACCTCCGCGTCGGCCACGCCCGGCTGCTTGGCCAACACGCGCTGGACACGTGCAGCACACGAGCCGCAGGTCATCCCCTCCACTGCGAGGTCGATCTCTGTCGTGGTGCTCTCCCGCTGGGTTGCCGCTTCGGTCCGTGTTTCCCTCACGCTGTCGTTCCTCCCCGATCACGCCGGAACGTCGTAGCCCTGGTCCTCGATCACCGTGACGAGCTGCTCGCGGCCAACCACCGCCTCGTCGTAACTCACGATCACGGTCTTGCCATCAACGTCCACCCTCGCTTCCTCGACCCCGGGCAGGGGGTTGAGCGCGCCTTCGATGGCGGCGCGGCAGTGACCGCAGTGGATGTCCGGCACGGTGATGGTGTCTCTTCTCATGTCTCGCCTCCCGCAACAGGCTCCAGTTCGTCATCGGATGGCACGGGGCGCAGGGCGCGCTTGTCGTACTTCAAGGCTTCCATGAGCTCCTCGACGATCTCTTCGACCCGTCCCTCGCGCATGGCATGCGCCACGCACGTCTCGAGGTGGTTTCGCAGCACCGCCCTGCTCGTCCCCTCCAGCAGGCCCTGCACCGCCGACAGCTGCTTCATGAGATCCGGGCAGTAAGCCCCCGCCTCCACCATCCGAATCACACCGTCGAGGTGACCGCGGGCCGTACGTAGGCGGGTCACCACACGACGTTGATACTCGCTCAGCTCGTCCATGCTGCCTGATGATACCCACCCCACCCGGGGTGGGCAATACCAGCAGATCGACGGCGTGGTCGTGTGTAGCTTCACAGATGTCCGCGCATGACTTGCACCAGAACACGAATGACGGAGAGGGGGAGAGGCGACGTGATGTACGACCGCATGATGCCGGGCCCCATGATGGGCTTCGGGATGTGGCTGCTATGGGCCCTCCTGCTGCTCGCGCTGCTCGCGGTGGCGGTGGCGGGCCTCGTGTGGCTCATCCGATCCCTTCCCAGTGGGGCGTCGTCGTCAGATGCCCGCCGGATTCTCGACCAGCGCTACGCGAGTGGTGAGCTTTCGCGCGAGGAGTACCTGCAGCGCCGGCGGGACATAGAAGGCTGAACCCCTGGGCAGGGGCGGCGTCGCCCTGCCGCTCTTCTCAAGAAATTCTCAAGTCACTGCCAGAGAGGTCACAGCCTGCATTGCGAACCTTGCTCGTGGCCGCCGGGTTCAGCTGGCGCAGAGCAGCAAGGAGTTGCACATGAAACGCAGAACGATACTTGTGATCGCCGGGGTGATCGTGCTCGTCGCCGTACTCGCCTTGGGCGGATTCGCACTGGCGCAGACGGCAGAGCGATCTCCCTGGGACGGCCCGCATCCGGCATGGGGAGATGGCCACCGCGGACCTGGTCACCGTTTCCACCCTTCACCGCAGCGGGTACGCGAGGAACGCGGCGAGCTGGCACGGGATCTGGGAGCGGAGCTGGACCAGCCTCCCGAGCGGGTCGAAGCTGCCTTCCGACAGGTCGTGGCTCAGCGGCTGGACGAGGCCGTCGCAGCTGGCACCATCGACCGGGCCGAAGCTGATGAGGCGCTGGTGGCCTACGACGAAGGGAACCTGCGCGGGGTGTTCCACGTCTTCAAGAAGGATCCATGATCGAGCCAGGCTTCGACCGCAGTTGGAACCTGTGACCACTCGCCTGCCTCGCGTCTTGGTCGTCGACGACGACGAGGCCATCCGCACGGCCCTCGAGCGGGCGCTGTCCCTCGAGGGCTTTGCGGTGTCGACGGTCGACGGAGGTGGGCCCGCTTTGGAGGCCATCGAACGGGAGCGGCCTGACATCCTCGTCCTCGATGTGGCAATGCCCGACCTCGATGGGGTGTCCGTGACGCGCAGGCTGCGTGGCGGTGGCGAGACGCTCCCCATCCTCATCCTCTCGGCCCGGGACGAGATCGACGACCGGGTCGCTGGCTTGCAGGCCGGGGCAGACGACTACCTCGTCAAACCGTTCGCACTCGCGGAGCTCGTCGCACGGCTGCACGCATTGTTGCGGCGCCGCGCCGAGCCCCTGCTCGTGCCGTTGCAGGTCGGTGCGATCTTCGTCGACCCGGGTCGCAGGATCGCCCGGCGAGGAGACCGCCAGCTGGAGCTCACCCGCCGCGAGTTCGACCTGTTGGAGACCTTCGCCCGGCACGCTGGTGCCGTGCTCAGCCGCCCCCAGCTGCTCAGGCAGGTATGGGGCTATGACTTCGCCGTCGACGGCAACGTCGTCGACGTCTTCGTCGGCTACCTGCGGCGCAAGCTCGAGGAACGGGGCGAGTCGCGCGTGCTCCACACCGTTCGTGGCGTCGGATTCGTGCTGCGACCATGAGGAGCCTTCGCGCGAGGGTCGCGGTTGCTGCCGTGGCCGCGACAGCTGTCGCGTTCGTCCTGCTCGGCGTCGTGGTCGTAGGCACCTTCGTATTCGACGAACGCCACAACCGCCAGCAGTGGCGGTCCGGCCGACCACCCGGCCCTCCCCTGGAGAGTGTCGCTGGCTGGAACCAGGAAGGACCGCCTCCTCAGGTGCGGCTGCTGGCCCGCAGGATCACCGTCGTCAGCGCTGGGGTCCTTGCCCTCGTCGGGGTGGCGGGACTCGGACTGGGCAGCCTTGCATTGCGCCCGCTGGCCACACTCCGCGACGCGGCCGGGAGGGTGGCGTCCACCCGTGATCTCGCGACCCGGCTGCCTGAAGGGGACGGCCCCGAAGAAGTGGACAGCCTCGCCAACAGCTTGAACGCGATGCTTTCCCGCCTGCAGCAATCGACCGCCGAGACCGACCGGGCGCTGGAGGCGTCACGCCGCTTCGCCGCCGATGCCGGCCACGAGCTACGTACTCCGCTGACGAGCATCCAGGCGAATCTCGAGGTCCTCGCCCGTTCCCCGAACCTGTCCGCCGGTGAGCGGCAGATCCTCGCCGACGTCGCACGGGAGCATGCCCGGATCGTGGCGCTGCTGGACGCCCTTCAGACCCTCGCGCGAGGCGAGGCGGCCACAGCCGTCGCCCGTGAGCGACTTGACCTGACTGAGGTCATAGACGCGGCGGTGCAGCGCTTCAGGGCGCGCTATCCACGGGCGAGCATTACCTTCTCCGGTCCCGATGAGGTGGGCATCCTCGGTTGGCCCGAGGGCCTTCGCGTGATCGTCGACAACCTGCTCGAGAACGCGCTCAGGCACGGGCGGTCGGACGGGTCGGTCGACGTCTCGCTGTCGGTGGAGGACTCATGGGTGCGGCTCACCGTCGACGACGACGGTCCCGGCATCCCACTCGATGAGCGGGAACGCGTCTTCGAGCGCTTCAGCCGCGGCAGCACGGCGGCGCCGGGATCGGGACTCGGGCTCGCTCTCGTCGCGCAGCAAGCCGCGCTGCACGGTGGCTCGACCACGATCGGCGACTCGCCGTCTGGGGGCGCCCGCGTGACCGTCCAGCTGCTCGCGGACCCGTCACATGAGCCGCACACAGATCAGCGTTCCTCCCGGGGCTGACCTCACCGCGCCCTCCAGTCGTCAGACCTGTCCTTGGGTTGCTGCGCCCGCTCCTACGAGGCCTGTAGTATCAAGGGCAGGCCGACGGAGGGGATGTCATGGCATGGTCCAGGCTCATCGCGCTGGTGGTCACAGTTCTGGTGTTCGCCGCCTGCGGCGGGGAGGACGTGAAGCAACCCGGCCCGCCCGGCGAGGAGAGGAAGCGCGCCACGGAACAGCTAACGAAGCCGGAAGAGGAACGCACATCGGGTCGAGTTGGCATGACCGCCAGCATGACCGGACCAGCCGAAGCGCCGAGGCCGGGTGATCCGGACGGCGCCGGGGCGGCGAACCTGTCCATCGACACCGCAACCAGCCAGCTCTGCTACAAGATCACCGTCGACAAGATCGCTCCCCCCACGCAGGCGCACATTCACGAGGGTGAGCCGGGTAGGGCCGGGCCGGTGGTGATCCCACTGCAGCCGGCCGTCACGGGCCCGCAAGAGAGATGCTTCGGCGCCGACGGGGCGACGTTGCAGCGCATCGTTTCTAACCCCCAGGGCTTCTACGTCAACGTCCACAACGCCGAGTTCCCTGATGGGGCGATTCGCGGCCAGCTGCAGGGACAGTACTAAGACCTGACGCGACCAAGGCAACTTCCTGGCGCCAGCGTGGGCCTCCGCGACCCGAGGTCCGCGTCACGTTCGTCCCGCTGGCGGAGGGGTCTGCGGACCCTTCCGCCAGCCCCAACTGCCGCCCCCTTCCGTCGCGGCAGACGAGGGGTCGAGGCTGAAGGCGTGAGGCTCGGACACGTTAACCTCGCAGCCTGATGGAGCCCGTCACGCCGGAGCGCTTCGAGCAGCTGGTCGACGACGCGCTCGACGAGGTTCCCGAGGAACTGTGGCTTCAGTTCGACAACGTCGCGGTCATCGTGGACGACGAACACGAAGACGACCCCAACCTCCTCGGTATCTACGAGGGCATCCCGCTCACCGAGCGGTTCGACTATGGGGGGGTGGTGCCAGATGTCATCCGCATCTTCCGGCTGCCATTGTGCGCGCTGGTCCGAAGCGAACGTGAGCTCATGGAAGAGATCTACGTCACGGTCGTGCACGAGCTCGCCCATCACGTGGGCATAGACGACGAACGACTGCACGAGCTCGGCTGGGCCTGACCCTCGGTCCAGTCCGAGCGGCGCCTGAAGTTAGCTGAACCACCCCGATCATCAGGAGGTAGGAGACTGCGGGGAAAGGTCGTAGTAGCGGTCTTGGGCCTGCTCAAGCCAGGAGCAGCCGCTCGATGCGTCGCGAAGCCACGAGCACCCCGGCGCTCCCGATCGCGATCAGGACCGCCGCATGTGCGATCAGCGTGACGTCCAGAATCCCGAGCGTGAGCGCGCGCACGATCTCGACCCCGTGGTAGAGCGGAGACAGCTGGGTGAGCCAGCGGAACGAGGGGGGGTAGACGTCGAGTGGGTAGAACGTCGCCGAGAACAGGAACATCGGGATGGTGAGGAGCAGGAGCAGGTCGAAGTCCTGCCACGAACGCATGTAAGTGGCCCCGGCAATCGTGGCGGAGGCGAAGCAGAACCCGATCAACAGCGCCGAGGGGACCGCGAGCAGCCCCCACCAGGACTCCACCAGCCCCAGCACCGCGGCGACCAGGAGGAAGCCGGTGGCGTACAACCCTGACCGCAGCAGTGACCAGGTCACCTCGCCCACCACGATGTCTCGTGGCTGCATCGGGGTTGCAAGGGCCGCGTCGTAGAGCTTCTCGTAGCGCAGCTTGAAGTAGACGTTGTACATCTCGAAGACGGACCCGTTCATCGCCGCTGCTGCGAGCAGTGCTGGTGCGATGAATGCCGCGTAGGAGATCGGTGAGCCGCCCGGCCCGGCCATGTCGCCCACCAGTCCTCCCACGCCGATTCCCACCGCGAACAGGTAGAACAGCGGCTCGAACGCTCCGGACACCAGTACGAGCCAGTTACGGCGGTAAGCGAGCAGATTGCGTTCCACCAGGTGGCGGCCCCGTTCGGCTCCGACCAGACGGAGCGGCAGCAGCCGTGCCATCCCTACAACCCTCGCGCTCACGGGGTCAGCCGCCGTCGCAGCAGGCTCACGGCCAGCAGCGTGCCGGCCACGCTCCACACGGCCAGGTAGCCGACGAGCAGGGCGACCGGAGCGTCTGGGGTCAGACCCAGGGCCGCCCATCTGGTCAGTTCGACGCCGTGCCACAGCGGGGTGGCCCAGGCGACCGGCTGCAGCCAGCCGGGGAGCTGGCCTATCGGAAAAAAGGCTCCGGACAGCAGGAAGACGGGGACGATCCCGAACCGGAACAGGTAGGCGAGCGCCTCGTCGTCTTCGATCCAGCTCGTGAAGGCCATGACCGGCGGTGAGATTGCCATTCCCGTCAGAACGGCAGGCAGGACCGCCAGTAGAGACCGCCACAGGTCTGACACGTCGAACAGCGTCATGACGACGGAGAAGATGGTCGCACTGACCACGAGGCGGATGGCGGCGGAAGCGAGGTGACCGAGCACGATGTCGTGTACCTGCACCGGCGTGGCGATCATCGCGTGGTAGCTGCGTCCCCATTTGATCCCGAGCCTCACCGGCCAGGATGATTCGCCGGCTGCGTTCTGAAAGGTCGTCGCTGCCAGCAGTCCCGCTCCCACGAACGCGATGTAGCTCACGCCTCCGAGTGCTTCCTCGCCCCCGCCCCGGTCGACGAGGGAACCCAGCCCCAGCCCCATTGCGGCAAGGAAGAGCGTCGGTGACACGAAGGATGAGAATGCGCTCCCCTGCCATGTCCGGCGCCAGCGGCGCAGGTTGCTCTCGACGACCCGCAGGGGCCCGAGCGTCGCTGTGACGGGGATCGCTCTCATTCCACCAGCGTCCTGCCTGTGAGCTGCAGGAACACGTCCTCGAGGGTGCTGCGGCGAACGAGCAGGCTCGACGGCTCGAGCCCCCTGGCGTGGATGGCGTCGGTCGTGTCGTCAGCATCGTCGGTGTAAAGCAGCACGCGGTCGGAGAGCACCTCGATGCGCCCCGCCGTGTCCCCGAGCAGTTCCGCCTGACCGTCGGGGCCCTCCTGTCCGAACCGCAGCTCTACGACCTCACGCGTCGCATAGCGCGCTATGAGTTCGCGGGGTGATCCCTCGGCGACGATCTTGGCATCGTCCATCACGACCAGCCGGTCACACAGTTGCTCGGCCTCATCCATGTAGTGCGTGGTGAGGATCAGGGTGACGCCACCCTGCTTGAGGCGGTAGAGCCGATCCCAGAGCAGATGTCGCGCCTGGGGGTCGAGGCCGGTGGTCGGCTCGTCGAGCAGGACCAGCTCCGGTTCGCTGACCAGGGCGCGGGCGATGGTGAGCCGTCGCTTCATCCCTCCCGAGAGGGAATCGACCTGGGAGTCGCGGCGCTCCCACAACTCGACGAACCGCAGCAGTTCCTCGCCACGCTCACGGATCGCCCGCAGAGGCAGCCCGAAGAAGCGCCCGTAGACGATGAGGTTCTCGAAGACGGTGAGTTCGAGGTCGAGGGTGTTCTCTTGAGGTACCACGCCGAGCCGCGACTTGATCTCCCGCGCTTCCGTCGACGGATCACGACCGAGGACGCGCAGGTGGCCCGCGGTGACCGGCGAGACGCACCCGATCATCCGCATCGTTGAGGTCTTGCCCGCACCGTTCGGACCGAGGAAACCGAAGGTCTCGCCCCGCCTGATGTGAAAGGAGATGGCGTCGACCGCCACGAAGTCCCCGAACCGCTTGGTCAGGTCCCGGGCCTCGACGAGTGGAGGGAGGTTCGACATGGGTCAGGCGAAGGTACCGCCCGACTTGGGTGGGAGGGCGGTCCTGGCTTGCCCAAGACCGCCGGGGGGACAATTCGACGGCATGCCTGCCGATGAGAGAGCCCCTACCCGTGACACGTGTGGCGCGACCGGGCGTACCTTGTGAGCGTCCCGTCCCCGCTGCCTGAGGTCCCCTGTGGCCATCCGTGAAGATCTGCGCAACGTGGCGATCATCGCCCACGTCGACCACGGCAAGACGACGCTCGTCGATGCGATGCTGTGGCAGTCGGGAGCCTTCCGCGCCAATCAGGACGTCGCGGAGCGCGTCATGGACTCGGGTGACCTCGAGCGCGAGAAGGGCATCACCATCCTCGCCAAGAACGCTGCCCTCACCGGGGACGGGGTGACGATCAACGTGGTCGATACACCTGGGCATGCCGACTTCGGGGGCGAGGTCGAGAGAGCGCTGTCCATGGTCGACGGGGCCCTGCTGCTGGTCGACGCCTCGGAGGGTCCGCTGCCCCAGACGAGGTTCGTGCTGCGCAAGGCCCTCGAGGCACGACTGCCCGTGCTTGTCGTCATCAACAAGATCGACCGTGCAGATGCCCGCCCCGGCGAGGTGGCCGACGAGGTGTTCGACCTCATGATCGACCTCGGCGCCGACGACGAGCAGATCGACGTCCCGGTCCTGTACACGAACGCAAAGGCGGGGAGCGCGAGCAAGGACATGGAGGTCGAGGGCACCGACCTCGGGCCCCTGTTCGAAGCGATCCGGGACACGATCCCCCCGCCGCAGTACACGCCCGGCCAAGCCCTGCAGGCGCTCGTCACGAACCTCGACGCCGACCCCTACATCGGGCGTCTGGCGCTGTGCCGGGTCGTCAACGGTCGCATCCGACGCGGTCAGCAGGTGGCCTGGTGCCGGTCGGACGGGACAGTCGAGCCGGCCAAGGTCGCCGAACTGTTCATGACCCGCAACCTCGACCGCGTCATGGTCGAGGAGGCCGGCCCCGGTGATCTGATCGCGGTAGCCGGCATCGAGAACGTCATGATCGGCGACACCCTGGCCGATCCGGCAGACCCCACGCCCCTTCCTCGCCTGACGGTCGACGAACCGAGCCTTTCACTGACGATCGGGGTGAACACCTCACCCCTGGCAGGTCAGGACGGGGACAAGCTGACCGCCCGCGTAATCGAGGGCCGTCTGCGGCAGGAGCTCGTGGGGAACGTCTCTCTGCGCCTGTTCGACGGCGAGCGTCCGGATGTCTGGGAGGTGCAGGGGCGGGGCGAGCTCCAACTCGCGGTGCTGGTCGAGACCATGCGACGCGAAGGATACGAGCTGACCGTCGGAAAGCCTTCGGTCGTGACGCGGATGCTCGATGGGTCCCTGCACGAGCCCGTCGAGCACCTCTCCATCGATGTGCCGGAGGACTACGTCGGCGTGGTCACCCAGCTTCTCGGGCTGCGCAAGGGCCGCATGCTGCAGATGATCAACCACGGCAGCGGGTGGGCTCGTCTCGAATACCGCATCCCGGCCCGTGGGCTCATCGGGTTCCGCGGCGAGTTTCTGACGGAGACCCGCGGGACGGGCATTCTTCATCACGTGTTCGATGGCTACGAGCCCTGGCAGGGAGAGCTCCGCACCCGGCCCACCGGCAGCCTCATCGCTGACCGGCGTGGGGTCGCGACGACCTACGCCCTTCTGTCTCTGCAGGAGCGGGGAGTGCTGTTCATCGCGCCGGGCAGCGAGGTCTACGAAGGCATGATCGTGGGTGCGAACGCGCGCCCCGAGGACATGGACTGCAACCCCGCGAAGGAGAAGAAGCTCACCAACGTGCGCTCCTCGACGGCCGACGAGCTCGTGCGCCTGGCGCCGCCTCAACACCTCTCGCTCGAGCAGGCGCTCGAGTTCATCCGCGCCGACGAGGCGGTCGAGGTGACGCCTCGGGCGATACGCATGCGCAAGCTCGGGTTGGACGCGGCGGCGCGGCGACGCGAAGCCAAGCGGGACAAGGATCAAGTTGTGGTGAGCCCGGCCCGGCGCAGGAGCCCGACCGCATGAGGCACCGCGCGCTGTGTACGCGCCCTGTTGTGCGCTAGACAGCCCGAGCGGTACGTCGCCGAGCCTCGAGCTCATCCCTGATCGCATCGAGCTTCCTCCGGCGAGCCGAAACGAGCCAACGGCTCTCGCCCAGCAGTTCGTGCCAAACGGCACGATCTCCGGGAACGAGGACCTGACCGGCCTGCCGGCCGCCACTTGACCGCCATGCCCGATCGGCCACCTCCTAGCGGCCCCGCAGCCGCCGCCCCCGCAGTTCTTGACTTGCACGGTTGTAATCCGTAGGCAGCGTGGGTAGCGGGGGTGGGGGTCGCAGCGGGGTAGCTGGACCAGGGTGGCGGGAGGAACGATGCTCGAGAACGTGCTGGCTGTCGCAAATGGCAAGGGAGGGGTCGGCAAGACCACGATCGCGGCGAACGTGGCGGGTCAGGCCGCGTTGTCCGGCTGGCGGGTGCTCGTTTGTGACCTGGACGCCCAGGGGGACCTCGGTCGAGACCTCGGCTATGTCCAGGCCGGTCGCTCAGATGGAGGGCAGGCGCTGTTCGACGCGGTATGCCGTGGCCAGCCTCTCAAGCCGCTGACGGAGGTACGGGAAGGGCTGGACGCGATAGCCGGTGGGGAGGAGTTGGACTACCTGGAGAGCGTGCTGGATCGCAAGCGGTTGCGAGAGGACACCCAGCGAACGCCGTTAGAGGCGGCGCTCCGAGAGATTGCCGTCGACTACGACCTCGTGCTGCTCGACTGTCCCCCCAGTCTGGGAGAGCTCGTGCGGGAGGCGTTCGTGACGGCGCGGTTCATCCTCATTCCCACGACGCGTGATGACGGGTCCACTGACGGCCTCGTACGCATCGCGCGGATGGTGGCCAGCGTACGTGCGAGCGACAACCCGGCGATCGAAGTCCTGGGGGTGGTGCTGTTCGATTTCGGGGCGGCTGACAGCTGCATGATCCGTGAGACGCGCGCAGTCCTTCAGGAGAGTCTCCAGGGTCACGTCCCGGTCTTCGACACCGTTGTGAGGCACAACCGCAAGGGCTCGGCAGAGATGCGGCGCCTGGGTCTGCTCGCCTACGAGTACGAGCGTGCGATGCTGGCCTCCCTGGCGACGGACTACTTCGGCGCCGCGAAGAACTTCTCGCGAGGTGCCGGGGGGCTGGCCGGCGACTACGAGGCCCTTTCACAGCAGATCCTGGCCCGCTATGCGGAAACGCTGAATGACAGGGCGAGCAGGGTCGGGGCGTATTCGGAGGTGCGCGCATGAGTAGACCGAAGTTCGATGTCGCCGGCCTCTGGGAGCACGATTCCGCTTCCCGGAACGGTGACCAGGGACATGGGACGAATCGGCCCGACCGAGCAGCCCAGGTGGCCTTTCCTCCTCGCCCCACCTTCGCCGTGACGCAGCAGCAGGCGCCGGTGCAGTCGCCCCTGCCGCCGGCTCGCGCACAACATCCGGCTCAACCGGTCGTGGACCTATCCGAGGGCGAACAGGGAACGACCTCCCGGAGAACGACCGTCTACGTTTCGACCCCTCCCATCGCATGGCTACGCGAAGCAGCGAGGTTTACCAACCCGGTCTGGTCCCCCCTCTTTGAGTGGCCCCAGCCCGTCACGTGCGTGAGCGTTTCGACGACGGGCAAGCCTTGTCCCGCATGGTCGCCGGGTTGGTCGGTCGGCTTTGGGCTCGTGTCTCTGGTGTTCCCCTTCGTCGCTTGGGCAGGAGGCGGCTGGTTGGGACCGTTCGGGCCTGTCCCATCTTGGGGGACCGCGAGCTGGGCGGTCGGGACCGCTCCACTGGGGGCAAACCGAAGCGGCTGAGGGCGCTTCCTCGCCAGCAGTGAGTTGCTCGTCTCGCTCACGCCCTGCGCTTGAGGGCCAGCACTGACAGCGGGGCGAACACCGTCACGATCGCAGCCGCCCACAGCATGGAATTCCTGACTGGATGAGCGACCGGCCCGCCCACGAGCAGGCCGCGGGAAGCGTCGGCAAGGAACGACGCCGGGTTGACTCTCACGACCGCCTGCAGCCAGCCCGGCAGGGTATCGACTGGCACGAACACGTTGCTGACGAACGTGATCGGGAACAGCGTCGTGAAGCCGAAGATCTGCACCCGCTCCGCGTCCCTGGCCATAACCCCGATCAGCACCGCCACCCAGGAGAACGCCAGGGCGAACACGAGCAGCAGCGCGACCACCCCCAGCAGTCCGGTCACACTCGTGCCGACGCGGAAACCGAGGAGCATGCCGACGCCGAGCACGAGCACGGTGGACCAGGCCTGCTTGACCTGGTCCGAGAGGATGCGCCCTGCCAGCGGCGCCCACCGGGCTATCGGCAGGGAACGGAGCCGGTCGAACATTCCCTGGGTCAGGTCGCTGTTCAGCCCGAACGCGACGTTGAGCGTTTCGAACAGCATGTTCATGACGATCATGCCCGGCAGCATGTAGTTCAGGTACTCGCGGGTGCTCCCGGCGATCGCCCCGCCGAACATGTAGGTGAACAGCAGCAGGAACATGATCGGCTGGATGCTGAACTCCCCCAGCTCCAATGGGTTGTGCCGGACCTGAACGATCGAGCGCCACGACAGGGTGAGCGTCTGTCGCAGCCCCGCCAGCGGGCCCACCCGAGGGCTCAGGGCGGGGCCGGCAGGGGCGTTCGCCGTGAGGTTCATGCCGCCTGTTCTTCGCTCTCGTCGGTTGCTTCGCTCTCATCGGTCGGGTGCCCTGTCAGGGACAGGAAGACCTCGTTGAGGGTGGAGCTGCGAAGCGTCAGCTCGGTGAGGACGATCCCGGCGTCGTCCAGTCGGCGCACCACCGCTGGCAGTACGGTCGGGTCCCCTATCTGTGCGGTGACGAGCTGGCCCTCCACGTCAGGGGCGTCCTGGGCCAGCTCACCGAGCACCGAGGTCACGAGAGACAGGTCGGCCCCCTCCTCCACCCGTACCGCCAGGGTTTGCGCCCCGGTCTTGGCCTTGAGCTCGCTGGGCGTGCCCGTTGCGATGACACGTCCGCGATCGAGGACCACGATCTCGTCGGCGAGCTCATCCACCTCATCGAGGTATTGAGTGGTGAGCAGCACCGTGACGCCGCCAGCGACAAGACCACGGATAAGGCCCCACAGCTCGCTGCGCGCTCGAGGGTCGAGTCCGGTCGTGGGCTCATCCAGGTAGAGAATCTGCGGTCGGCCCACCAGGCTCGCCGCCAAGTCCAGCCGGCGACGCATGCCGCCCGAATAGGTCTTCACCGCGCGGTTCGCCGCATCCGTCAGCTTGAACTCGCCCAGCAGCTCCCGCGCACGCTGCTTGGCCTGCCGGCGGGGAATGCCGAGTAGCCTCCCGATCAGCAGGAGGTTCTCGGCGCCGGTGAGCGTGTCGTCCACCGCCGAGTACTGTCCGGTCAGGCCGATCAGCTGTCGCACTCGGTGAGCTTCGCTGACCACGTCATAGCCGCCAACCGTGGCATGTCCGGCATCGGGTCGCAGCAGGGTGGCCAGGATGCGCACCGCGGTTGTCTTGCCCGCCCCGTTCGGACCGAGTAGGCCGAGTACCGTTCCGCTTCGGACCGCGAGGTCGACGCCCTCCAGGGCCCTCGTCTCACCGAAGCGCTTGACGAGGCCCTCGGCCCAGATGGCATGGGGTTGCGGGTAGTCCGCCTTTGTGGTTGGCGGCGCGGTGCTGTGCCAGGAGGACAAGGGTGGGGCGGCGGTGGGACGCGCCGCCGCCGTCGCCCTGGTGCAAGTCTCGGGCGGCGCCTGCGGGTGGCCAGTCTGGGCTGTCAGGATCGGTGTCCGGCGGGGTCGGCGACGCCTCCCGCGCTGATTGCGCCGGCCTTGCCCGGACCCGTCATGCTCGCCGAAGCCTCCTCGCTGCTGCCGCCGAGGCGGGACGGGACCACTCGACACCACGGGTCGCTGCCAACTGCCTTGTCCCCGCTGGACCGCGGCCGTTTCCGGCCGCTCGATGCGGGACTCGGCCTCCTGCGAGATGTAGAGCACCTCCACATGCTCGTGCAGACGGCTGCAGGCCCGCTCGATCTGCCGGCGGGAGGCAAGCACGACAAGCTGCATCTCGACCCCCTCGACACCGAACGGGCGCACATCGAGGTGGCTCACGCGTATCCCCATGTCCTGCAGCAATGCCCGGGCCGTGCCCACAGCCTTGAGGTCACGGACGATGACGGCGAGACGCCGGTCAGCGCGACGACGGCCACGTAACCGTGAGCTGGCCCAATCCAACGGCCACAGGGCAACAGTGGTGAGCACGACGAGCGAGAACCCGGTCGCGAAGGCTCCCACCCCCGCGGCGAGCCCAGCGGCGGCCGACCCCCACAGGGCAGCTGCCGCGGATAGCGCGTGTGGCTGGCCACCCCTCGCGAAGATTATCCCGCCACCCAACAACCCGGCGCCCGTCACGATGTGAGCCGCGATGCGGCTGGGGTCCCCTCCCGGAAAGGCGATGAGCCCCGCATACGCGAATGCGCCTGCGGCCACTCCCACGACGATGTTCGTCCGAAGTCCCGCCGGTCTGCCACGCAGCTCACGCTCCAGTCCGATGACCCCGGCCAACCCAGCCGCCGCCATCAGTCGGATGAGTGGCTCCCACTCCAACCGCTCGGTCCCTCCACTAGCACTCTGGTCGAGCCGACCCCGTTCAGCATGCCTTCGTCGTGTGACCCCGACGGCAGGCGGCACCACACACAGCCGCAGCTGCCCTGGCGGCAACGCCTCTTCTGAAGCCGGGTCCCCGATGGAATGCGTAGGGACTTGGCCTGGTCGTGTCGGCCCGGGTCCGACCCACTCGCCTTGCTCCATCATCTACGGCGATCGCTCAGCGCGCTTGTTGTCCCGATGGGTGGGGGTTGCTGTGGTGTTGCGCCAACTTCCGGAGTATGGGTGAGGACGTTTTGCTCGTTTCGTCCCGACCATGGGTGTGCAGCAGTTCCATTGGCTGCAGGTTCGCGGAAGGGGGCACGGAAGCCGGGCGGCACAAGTCGTGGCCGGGCCGTCGAGTCCGAGCGCGGAGCGAAAAGAGGAGGCCGACGCCGGCGTGCGCGGGGGAACCGCGGCGCTGACGAGCCGCCGTTCCTTCTCGGTCTATGGAATCGCAGGCCGGTAGCGGGGATGCGCTATGTCGTCGACGAACACGTCGAAGACAACAAAGAGGTCGCGCTTGACGAGACCCGTAGAGCTTTCCCCGACTGCCCGAAGACCCTCGCTGCCACAGCCCCGGCCGCCTCACCATGTGGCGTTCGCTCGCTGGTCGCCATCCCGCCAAACCATTCGACGCGTCTATCTCAGGCGACGTCGAAGCCGGCCTTGTGCAACCACTTGGCCAGATCACCCTCCGATTGGCGGGCCTCGTCGTAGCGCACCTTCAAGGTGCCCACCGGTTCCACCTCCGCCTTGATCACGCCGTCTAAGCGCGACAGCGAGACCCCGAGCCGCTCGGCGCAGTGGCTGCAATCCACTCCGGTGATTTGGAAGGTCGTCTCCGTGGCCATCAATCCTCCGCCAAGGTACTGACCCGAAACGGGATCCAGGCCTGGGACCTGAGCGGCGCGGCGCCTGTCAGCCTGACCCGTGCAGCCCCCTCCACCGAACCTTCACTCTTTGCTGACAACAGTCCTTCAGGCGCTCACGTGGGGTGCCGTATAAGAGCCGGTCAAGCTCGGCGACAGATGCCATCGAAGCGTGTAATCGAGGGCGTTGGGCAGTCGGGGCTTGCCATACGAGAAGATCCTGGATCTGGGGCATCACCGCGCGACAGCAGCAGTAGCGACCGGCTCTTGAGCAGATGTCGGCCGGGCTCGCCCCACACTCATGAGGGCCTCGAACAGCATGCGTGGGCGATCCCCAACCGAGTTGATGAAGATGGTCGTAACGCTCAGCGCCATCGCGATCATGGCCCAGACAGGGTAGATGAGGCCGGTTGCGGCAAGGGGGATGCCGATGCCGTTGAAGAGGAAGGCCAGGAAGACGTTCTGTTTGGTCTTGCGGTAGCTGCGATGGCTGATGTCTTTGGCCTCGAGCACGGACTCGAGCCGGTTACCGAGTATGACGATGTCGGAGGATTCCAGGGCGATGTCGGTCCCCGCCCCCATCGCCACGCCGACGTCGGCCTGCATGAGCGAAGGCGCGTCGTTGATCCCGTCGCCCACCATGGCGACCCGCCCGTGGAGTTGAAGCTGACGGATCACGTCGGCCTTCTCGTCGGGCAGCAATCCAGCATGCACCTCTTCGATCCCCAGCTCGGCGGCGACGCGCTCTGCTGCGCCTCGG
Source organism: Nitriliruptorales bacterium (assembly GCA_046263195.1). GTDB lineage: Bacteria > Actinomycetota > Nitriliruptoria > Nitriliruptorales > JAHWKO01 > JBHELG01. The sequence continues at coordinate 19,554 of JBHELG010000154.1, forward strand.
TTGTCGCCGGTGACGAGGATCGGTGTGATGCCGGAGTGTCGCAGCGCAGCCACCGCTCTGGGCGCGTCTGGCCGGATGCGGTCTGCGAAAGCGAGGACGCCAAGTAACCGCCGATCACGACTGACAGCGACCACACTATGTCCCAGCGCCCCGAGCTCGGCGATGCGGGTGGCGAGAGGCATCATGTCCGCACCGGCCTGCTCGACGAAGTCGGGCCGGCCGACCAGAACGCGACGGCCATGGATCCGCGCGATGACGCCGCGGCCGGTGACGGAGTCAAAGTCCTCGACCGCCGGAATGATCAGTCCACGATCGAGGGCGGCGTCCACCACCGCCTGGCCCAGCGGATGCTCCGAGGAGGCCTCGGCGGCGGCTGCCAGTGCCAGGAGCTCATCGCGGTCTGTCACGGCCTCGACTTCGGCGATCGTGGGCCTGCCCTCGGTGAGCGTGCCGGTCTTGTCGAAAACCACCCTGGTGACCAGGCGGAAGGCCTGAAAGGCCTCGCCTGTCCGCATGATGATGCCTTGATCTGCTGCTTCACCCGCCCCACGCACGATCGAGAGCGGAGCGGCGATGCCCACTGCACACGGATAACCCATAACCAGCACGCTGAGAGCAGCGAAGGCGGCGCGCTCGACATCCGCCTGCCCGGTGAGCATCGTCGTTGCTAGCAGCCAGCCGACCAGCGCGAGCGCAGAGATGGCCAGCACCGTGGGGGCGTACACGCGCAGGACACGATCGACCAGGTGAAGGATCCCGGGCTTGAGTGCACGCGCGTCCTCGATGTGGCGTGCCACCTGCTGGAGAAAGGTCTCCTCGCCGACGGCAGACACCCTGACCAGCAGCGTGCCGGCACCGTTGACCGAGCCCCCGATCACCTCGTCGCCTTCTGTCTTTTCGGCTGGGATCGGCTCTCCCGTCACCAACGACTGGTCCACCGCCGAGTGTCCGCCGACCACCTCGCCATCCACAGGCACCCGTTCGCCTGGCCGGATCCGAACCAGGTCTCCGACTGCGAGCTCGGCGACTGGGATGTCCTGGTCTCGTCCGTCGCGTACCACTCGCGCCACGTCCGGCTGCAGCTCGAGCAGCCGCTTGATCGCCTGAGAGCTGCGCGTCTTGACCAGCAGCGACAGCCATTCCGAGAAGACGTGGTAGGTCGCCACCAGCACCGAGACCCCGAAGAAGCCGCCGGTCGGATAGCCGGGCGAGTTCCAGACCAGACCCAGGATGCCCCCCACCAGCCCAGCCAGCGCCGCCGCCTCCAACATCACGTGCTGGTTCAGGATCCTGCGCTGCAGCGAGCGCAGCGTCATGACCACGATGTGCCGGGCGACCCCGAAGACCACCACAAGTGCGAACGCGAACAGGATCCAAGGAACGAACGCCTCCGGGATGGTGACGCTAACGATGAGAGCGACCACAGTGAGAACTGCCATCCCGATGACCGTTAGCAGCGCGATCGGCAGGCCGCGGTTGCGCATCAGCATGAAGGTCAGTCCGAAGAAGGTTCCCCCGACGAGGGTCGAGCAGATAATCGACCAGGGCCACTGATCGCCCACCAGCAACCCCATCGTCGCCAGAGCGAAGCTCATCACGACGATGAGCCGCACGGCCTCCCGGAACAGTTCCGCCTCTTCTTCCTCGTAGGGGCGGAGCTTGCGCGGATCACGCGGGGGATAACCGATATCGCGAAGCGTGGCGGCCAGCTCTGCGGGGCGGACTTGCGCGGGGTCGTATTCGACCAGAGCCTGCTCGTGGGTGAGGCTCACAGCAACCTTGTGCACCCCCCGCCGTTGACCGAGCGCCTTCTCGAGGGTGCGCGTGCAAAGCGAGCAGTGCAGGCCACCCACTCTGGCGCGGAACCGACCCCTGCCTCCAGTCAGCTCCTCGGCCCAGTAGGGCGCCAAAGGCGCGTCCTCCTTTGCCGCACTCTCGCTCGTCACGCCCGTACGACCTCAAAACCGGCCCCTTCTATGCAGCTGCGCACGTCCGCCTCGGAGACTCGGGTGGGGTCAGCCACCACCTCCACCCGCTCACTGGTGTGGTCCGCGGATGCCCGCGCGATGCCCTCAAGGCGCGTCAGCGCCTGCTCCAAGCGCTGTTCACACCCGTTACAGCTCATCCCCTTGACCCCTAAGGCATACCGTTCCATCTCCAGCGCCTCCTAGCTCTCACTCTGATTGCCACACAGCGGCGGGGATGCGCCGCCGGTCGCCTCCCCTTCTCCCACCCGAACCACGCGACGGCAGGTGCGCGACGCTCACCCCCGTCGCTTTCAACTCTCCCCCAATGAAGCCCTCCTGCAGATTCTGGCCCGCCCGCGCCTGCTACATCTAAGACCTTGCCCTACGGGCAAGGTCAAGCGCCTAAACTGAAAGTCATGGACGAGACGCCAGAGGTACTCACAATTGGCCGTGCGGCGCGCCAAACAGGCCTCACCCCCAAAGCACTGCGGCTCTATGAAGCGCAGGGACTGCTACCCCCGACCAAACGCACCCAAGCGGGATACCGCGTCTTCACACCCGAGGACATCGCCATCCTCCGCTTCATTCGTCAGGCGCGCTCCCTCGGCCTGCACTTGGACGAGATCAGAGAAATCCTCGCGCTTCAGCGTCAGGGCGCCCAGCCGTGCGAGAGGGTGATCAGCCTCCTGGACACCCGTATTCACCAGATCGATCGGACCATCGCCGACTTGACATCGCTTCGCAAAGCACTCGCACAAGCCCGCGAATCAGCCTCGGCAGCAATAGACAGCGGAGCGGAAGCAGCGGTGTGTTGCATCATCGAGAGCCACTCCCCGTAGTCAGATGAGGGGCAAGGCGCCGCACGTCCTGCCAGGCTTACAGTCAGAAGCTGCCGAGATCCTCTCCGAGTTCGTCCTGGAGGATGGCATGACGAGACGTACCGACCGGCCGCGCCCTAAGCGTTGAAACAAGCAACCCCAGGTCGCCAGGGGTTGCAGGTGGAGCTGGAGAGGGGACTTGAACCCCTGACCTGCCGCTAACGAGGCGGGCGACCGTGGTGTCATGAGGAGTGTCCGGTGGTCGGCCGTGCCGTTGACCTGCACTTTTCCTGGACAGGAGAGGCACGGTGCGGTACCCGATGACAGCACCTGGCACGAGATCTTTCGACCAGGCTGTGACCACAGCCGGCGCGTTTCGTGTCCCCTGAACTCCTTCGTTCGTCCCGATCGGCGGCCCATGCAGAGAGATCTCGTCATCGCGAGCGACAGCCGCGAGGAACTTGGGCGATCTGCCACGTACGTAATCCGGAAGAACCGCGTGGCGACCTAGCACCATCACCCGGGGTGCCCGTCATCGAAGCTGACGGGCGGCCAGTGGTGCGGTGATGGCTAACAGCAAGACGTAGGTGGCGGCGACCGGGCCGATCGAGGGGTGCAGGTTGGAGGCGACGCCAAGTTCGGCTACCACGATGGAAAACTCGCCGCGGGCCACCATCACGGAAGCAGCGCGCCAGCGGCCACGCGTTGCGATTCCCGCTTGC
>JBHELG010000155.1:0-10607 GCA_046263195.1 Nitriliruptorales bacterium
GGCCTCGCATCCGCCGGATCGGCCGGCACGTCAGGTACCGCATCGAAGACATCGAGGCGCCGTGGACGACCAGGCGGAAGAGACAACCCCGGGAGGGCGGCAGTGAGCAAGGACTCGAGGTATGCGGGGATCGACCGTTACGACACCAAGGCCGGTCAAAGATGGCGGATCCGCTTCGAACTCCCGCCCGATCCTGTGACTGGAAAGCGGCGGCAGCGCACCCGGCGGGGCTTCTCGTCAGAGCGGGAGGCACGGTCGGCGCTGCGGCAGGCGCTCGGCGCCGTTGAGGAGGGGCGCCACATCGACCCGTCGCGCGCAACGCTGGCCGACTACCTCACCACGTGGATCGAGGGCGTGCAGGTTCGGCCGACGACGCAGGCCCGCTACCGGCAGTCGATCGAACGGCACCTGATTCCGCACATCGGCGGCATTCGCCTGCAGGCGCTCACCGCCGATGACCTCGATCGCTGCTACCGGACCCTGGAGCAGTCGGGCGGCCGGCGCAGACAGCCCCTGGCGCCGAAGACTGTCCGCCACGCCCACACCACCCTTCGGACCGCCCTGCAGGCGGCAGTCGAGCGCGACTAAGTGATCCGAAACGTGGCCGAGCACGCGAACCCGCCGAAGGTCGCCCGACCCGAGGTCAACACGTGGACCGCCGTTCAGGTCCGCCGTTTCCTGGCGCACGTCGAGGACAGCCGCTGGTATCCGATGTGGCTGCTGTACTTCACCACGGGAATGCGGCGCGGGGAGGTGCTTGGGCTGCGGTGGGACGACGTGGATCTGGACGCTGGCAAGGTGGCGATCCGCCATGTCTTGACCCGTGTAGACGGCAAGACGATCAGCACTGAGCCGAAGACGAGCAAGGGCCGGCGCACGATCGCGCTGGACGCGGCCAGTGTCGCTGCTCTACGCGGTTGGCGGCAGCGGCAGCTGGAGGAGCGTCTCGCGGCAGGCCCGGCATGGCAGAATACGGACCTCGTGTTCACCTGGCCCGATGGGAGCTTCGTCGGCCCCAACTTGCCGACGAAGTGGATCCGTGAGCTGGCGGACGACATCGGTCTGCCGCGGATCCGGCTGCACGACGCGCGCCACTCATTTGCGACCCTCGCCCTGGAGTCCGGTGTGGACGTCAAGATCGTGAGCGAACGACTTGGGCACGCGAATACCGCGATCACGCGGGATGTCTACCAGCACGTCACGCCAGCGATGGACCAGGCCGCGGCGGACACCGTGGCATAAGCGATCTTCGGTACGCGCGGGTGACGTCCCTGTGGCGGCCCCAGCCGAAGAGCACTGAAGGCCGATGGTCTCATGGCCGAGTTCGCTGTCGGTGAGACCTACCGTCCTCGCCGACGGCGGCTGGACACCCCCGCGCTCGCCGACAAGATGATCCGCCGCTCGATCACGCGGGACGAGATCGACGCGGTGCTGTCGGACAACGTCATCATCGAGGTCTACGAACACCGCGACCGAGTGCGCTATGTGCTGCTGGGGAGTGTGCGCGGCCGACCGCTCCACGTCGTCGTTGCCGAAGACGACATCGTTGGGGCGACCGTCGTACTCTCGGTCTACCAGGCGGACGAAGCCCACGGATGGGATCCCGCTAGCGGATTCCGACGACGCAAGGAGGGTCCCGATGGGCGGTGAGGTACACCATGACGGCGGACGCCTGCGGCAGACATCGGTGACTCATCGCCACGTGGTCGAGCATGAGGACGGGACTGTCTCCGCCGTGGTCATCCGCGGCGTTCCGGCGCTGGTGTGTGAGGTGTGCGAAGAGGCGTACTACGAGCCGGCCGTCACGGACACGATCGTGGCGTTGCTCGAGCGGACCGAGGTGGCTCCCGGCCAGGCGGTCGCGGTCTACTACGCACCCGCTGACGCCGCCTGAGACGTCTCCAGTACTACTTCCCCGGTCAAGCCTCACGGCTTAGTCGCGCCATCGCACCTCGTATCTCCTAGCGACGAACTTCGGCGACCGCGGTTCCCGTGGTCACGCCGTGGTCACGAGGGCGCATCAAGTGCGAATTTCGTCCTCTAGAGGCCGTTTTTCGGCAATTTGTCGAGCTGGGAGGCAGGGGGTCGAACCCTGAATACCGACTCCAAAGGACGGCGTGTTGCCAGTTACACCACCTCCCAATGTGCGGCTCAGTCCCCTACCAGGCCGCCGCTGGGAGGGTAGCCGTTATTGGCTATTCACGTATCTCGGGACCTCCCGCGGGGGATCGCACGACTTCGACACGGTCGAAGCAACCGGCGATCGCGCCCGCGATCCGGCGGGCATGGCGGGCGTCTGCCGCGAGGGCCACGAGGGTGGGCCCCGAGCCGCTTACCAGCGTCCGCAGCGCCCCAGCCTGGAGCATGGTCGCCGAAGCCTCCCGCAGAGAAGGGCGCAGATGGAACGCCGCCACCTCGAGGTCGTTGTGGAGGGCTGGGGCGAGCGCCTTGGGATCGTCGTGGCGCAGCGCCTGCAGGACGGGATCGGGGGTCGCGCCGGATGGAGTGCCCACCTCGTCCCAGGCCTCGTACACCGTTGCAGTCGGCAAGGGCTCCTCGTCGATTCCCACAACCCAGTGGTAGGTGCCACGGCACAGCACCTGGGCGATGGCCACGCCGGTGCCGGTCGCGAGGGCGGTCCCCCCGGTAATGGAGAACGGCACATCGGCTCCGAGGCCGGCCGCGAGGCTCCGCAACGCCTCATGGTCGAGCCCGCAGGCCCAGAGCCGGTTCAGCGCCAGCAGCGCGGCCGCCGCGTCGGCGGAGCCACCCGCCATACCCGCCGCGATCGGGATGCGCTTTTCGAGTACGAGACGAGTCACGAACGCGCGGCCGAAGAGGGTGGAGTGGGCGGGGGGGTTGAGGCCGCGACCGCTGGGGTGACCAGCCGAGGACACGGTTCCCGGGCAGACCGATCTTGCCAGGCTACGAGCCGCTTGCAGCGCGAGGTTCTCCTCACCAGTTGGCACCCGGGGGCCGGCATCGTGCTCCAGCAACACCTCCAGTGCTCCGCCCATGGGGTCGAGGTGACCGCTGAGGCGTCTCTCGAAGGTGGCGGTCAGCTCGTCATAGAGCGAGACGGTGTGGAGCACGGAGACGATGTCGTGCATTCCATCCGCACGGCGCCCCTGCACCGCGAGGAACAGGTTGACCTTCGCGGGGACGCGGACGCTCACGCGAGGAAGGGTGTCCTCTCGCCACAGGTTCACGCCGAGGACTCGGGTCGCGCGCGAATATCCCTGGGATCAGCTCTCGCCGGAGGTGCCTCGACCTGTCTGCCCGATATCCGTGCGGCCTGGGGGCCGCCATCCGACGGTTCCGTCAGCACGGCAGCGAGACGCCGGAACGCCGTCACGTCGAGCTCCTCCGGACGCCGATGGGGGTCGATGCCCGCGGCAGCGAAGGCGCCCTCCAGCCGGTCTGGATGGGCGTACGGCCGCATCGAATTGCGTAGCTTCTTGCGGCGTTGGGCGAACGCGAGGTCGACCACCTCGACGATGGCGCGCCGCTCTACCGGCTGTGGAGCATCGTTCCGGCGCACCATACGAACCGTGACACTGTCGACGTTCGGGATGGGGTAGAAGACCGAGCGAGGCACCTCGGCTACAACCTCGACGTCGGCCAGGAGCTGGAGCTTCACGCTCGGCGCACCGTACAGGGAGTCACCGGGGCGGGCCGCCCACCGTTCACCCACTTCCCGCTGCACCATGACGAAGAGATCGCTGATCGCCTCGCATTCGAGCGCTCGGAACACAGTGGGCGTGGCGACGCTGTAGGGAAGGTTGGCCACGAGGCGGGCCGGCTCGCCAGCCAGGAGCCGTTCGAAATGGACCCGCAGGGCGTCGCCATGGACGATGCTCACGTTCGAACGATCGCCGAGCACCTCTTGGAGCGCCCGTACGAGGCCCGCGTCGATCTCGACGGCCACCACGCGCCTGACGTGAGCGGCGAGCGCAAGCGTGAGCGACCCTAGGCCAGGACCGATTTCGAGCACGACGTCATCGGGTCCCACCCCAGAGTCACGCACGAGCTTGCGTACGGTATTGGGATCGACGAGGAGGTTCTGGCCCGCCGAACGCCGAAGCGCCAGATTGTGCCTGACGAGGAGGCGCCGCACCGCGGATGGTGTCAAAAGGCCCGCGTCGGTCCCCGGTTCCATGCGGACAGCGTACGGGGCGCGCTCTCCTCAGGGGGATCATCGCGGTCCGGACCCGGCGAGACCGAACGCCCTTCGGGCATTGCGGGAGGTCGCGAGCGCGATCTCGGTGACGTCAAGTCCCCTCACCTCTGCGAGGCAACGGGCCACGAGCGGTACATGGGCCGGCTCGTTGGCCCGGCCGCGGTAGGGGTGCGGAGCGAGAAAGGGACTGTCGGTCTCGGTCAGCAGGGCCTCGAGCGGCGGTGCGACGGCAGCTTCGCGCAACTCGGGAGCGTTCTTGAAGGTCACGTTGCCGGCGAAAGACAGGAAGTAGCCAGCAGCAGCGCAGCGCTGGGCCAGGGCGGCGTCACCCGAGAAGCAGTGGAGTACGGTGGGCTCGGGTGCACCCTCGTCCTCCAGGATGGCGAGGGTGTCCTCCCACGCGTCGCGGCAGTGAACGACAAGCGTCCGGCCGAGCCTCTTGGCGAGCGCGATGTGTTGACGGAACGCCCACTGCTGGCGATCAACGGGCGCCGACTTGCGGTAGTAGTCCAGTCCGGTTTCACCGATGCCCGCGACGCGGGACTGTACGGCGAGTTTTTCGACGCACTCCATCACCGCGGGTGTGGCTTCCATGGCGTCGTTGGGGTGCACCCCCACCACCGCCCACACGCCCTCATGTCGATTGGCGGTCTGTACCGCTTCAGCCGAGCTGGCGAGGTCAGTCCCGACGGTCACGATGAGGGTCACGCCTTCGGCGCGGGCCCGCTCGACCTGCTCCGCTGGTCGGAGGTCCTCGTGGTAGTCGAGATGACAGTGGGTATCGGCAAATTCCAGCATGAATGTCCTCGACAGACGAAGTGGCTAGTGGCAGCGACCTGGAACGTCTTCGGCTGCCAGCCAATCAGGCCCTTCCGCTCGTGATCGCTCTCCGATCTCCACCCCACCCGTTCAGCCTAACCAGGGGTAGGCTCCCGCCATGACCGTCCCTGCCACGTCCCTAAGCAGCCCCAAGTCGGTGCTGGTAGCGGTCGCTTGGCCTTACGCCAATGGGTCGCTGCATCTGGGGCACATAGCGGGGGCTTATCTGCCGGCCGACATCTTCGCTCGTTACCACCGTGTCATGGGCAACCGCGTCCTGATGGTCTCCGGCAGTGACGCTCACGGTACCCCCATCACCGTTCGGGCCGAACAAGAGGGCGTTCCACCGCGAGACGTCGTCGAGCGGTTCCACCCGGAGTTCCAGCGTTACTGGCATGAACTCGGCATCTCCTTCGACCTGTTCACGACCACCATGACGGACAACCACCGGGAAGTCGTCCACGACGTCTTCCGCACACTGCGCGACCGGGGCTACATCACGAGGCAGGCCACGGAGCAGTTCTACGACCCGGAGGTCCGCCGCTTCCTACCCGACCGCTACGTCGAGGGCACCTGTCCCCACTGCGGCTACGAACGAGCACGCGGCGACCAGTGCGAACACTGCGGTCGTACGCTGGATCCGCAGGAGTTGATCGAACCCAGGAGCCGTCTGACCGGTGCCACCCCGGTACCCCGCGAAACCGAGCACTTCTTCCTGCTGCTGTCGAAGTTCCAGGATCCTCTCCTGGAGTGGCTCCGCACGCGCCAGGGGTGGCGCAAGCACGTTCAGAACTGGGCCACCGGCTTCCTGGAGGAGGGTCTGCACGACCGGGCGATAACGCGGGACCTGGAGTGGGGGGTTCCGCTGCCCGAAGACGAGCTTGGTGCCAACAAGCGCATCTACGTCTGGTTCGAAGCGGTCATCGGCTATCTCTCGGCCTCCAAGGAGTGGGCGCGACGGCAGGCCGATCCCGAGGCCTGGAAGGACTGGTGGGAGGATCCCGAGGCGGAGACCTACTACTTCATCGGGAAGGACAACATCCCGTTCCACGCGGTCATCTGGCCGGCCATGCTGATGGGATATGGCACCCTCAACCTGCCTACCGACATCCCGGCCAACCAGTACGTGACCTTCAAGGGCGCGAAGGCTTCCAAGAGCGCCGGCGTTGGCCGCTCCGTTTTGGAGTACCTCCAGGACTACCAGTCCGACGCTCTGCGGTACGCGCTCGCCAGCAACCTGCCCGAACAGCAGGACACCGACCTCACAGAGGCCGAACTCGTGCGCCGTGTGAACGACGAACTCGTGGCGACTTGGGGCAACCTCGTACACCGGGTGCTCACCATGACTGCACGGAACTTCGAGGGACGGGTTCCGCAACCCGGGCCGCCGGATGAGGACGACCAGGCGCTGCTCGACCATGTCGACGCCGCCCTCGACGAGGAGGCAGCCCTGCTGGGAAGGGTCGAGCTACGGGCCGCACTGAAGGTGGCCATGCGCACCGCCCAGGAGGTAAACGCTTACCTCAACCGCAAGGAGCCATGGCGCACGGCGAAAACCGACCGCTTGCGCACCGCGACCACCTTGAACACGGCGCTGAACGCGATCAACGGTCTGAAGGTCGCCCTCTATCCCTACCTACCGTTCTCGAGCAACACGCTCCATGAGCTCCTCGGCCAGACCGGGACCCCGGAACTCCAAGGCTGGCGACGCGTCCCCCTCGAAGCGGATACCCAGGTGGAGTCGCGAGGCCCTCTCTTCGACAAGATCGAGCTGCCCGGCTGACTCACTGCGCCTCGGAGCGATGGCCGGGCTCGCAAGCCCATGCCGGTGCAGTCCAGGATCGCCCGCCAGGTACGACTCGGCCCCGCACCCCGGGATCGAGTTGAAGCGGCCAGCCGTCGCTGCCTAACCTCGTCGAACGGCACCGGGGTGAGACTCGAGGAACGGTCGGAGCACCACCTGCAGGATTCTGATCCCTAACTCGAATTCGAGGCCATGAGGAGCGGCATCCGACGCAAGGTCGACGACCTCGGGCGGGTCGTGATCCCAGCGGGAATCAGACGCTCCCTGGGCATCCGTGAAGGCGACGCCCTCGAAGTGTCGGTCCAAGGGGAAGAGGTCGTCCTCTCGAAGCCGGTCGACCAGTGCGTGTTCTGCGGCTCTCGCCGGAACTTGCGCACCTTTCGCGACAAGGCCGTCTGCGCCCCATGCGCCTCCGGGGTGGGCACGCTCGACAGCGGCGCCGAGACGGCCGCCACTGAAGAGACCGCCGAGGAGGTGGCCCCGCCGACCTGGCCCAAGGTCGCGGCAGCCGAGGCCACGCCAACCCCCCTGCACGAGGCGGGGCTCCGGGTCGTGCGGAGTGAAGACGTCTCCCGCGCCGAGCGTCACGAGCTGCCAGCGTCGACCACAGCCTGGTAGACCTCCCGCTTCGGCACCCCGGCTTCCGACGCCACCTCGGCGATCGCGGCCTTCTTGCTCGTGCCTGCCGTCACACGCAGCCTGACCTCCTTGGCGAGCTCCGATGGGCTCACCTCGGACAGGCTGTCCCGCCCCGTATCCGAGGTGCGACCTGCGCGTGCGCCGGCCACGACGAGAGTCGCCTCCCCACGTAGATCGCTCGTCCTCATCCGCTCGGCAAGCTCCCCCAGCGAACCCCGGATGACCTCCTCATGCAGTTTCGTCAGTTCGCGACACAATGCTGCGGGCCGGACGGCGCCCAGCCCGGCTGCGAGGTCGGCGAGGTCGCGGGCGGCGCGATGCGGGGAGACGTAGAGCACGATCGTGCGCGTCTCAGCGGAAAGCTCCTCGAGGCGCCGTGCCCGCGGTCCCGGACGGCGCGGCAGGAAACCCTCGAAGACGAAGCGATCCGTCGGCAGACCGGAGACGACGAGCGCGTGGAGAACAGCTGAGGGCCCTGGCACCGCTTCGACTCGCAGCCCCGCTTCCACGCAGGCGCGGACGAGGCGGTAACCGGGATCCGAGATCGCAGGCGTGCCCGCGTCGGTGACGAGGGCAACCGTCTGGCCGGCGGCGAGCCGGCGGACGAGGTCGGGAAGGCGCTCGTCCTCGTTGTACTCGTGCAAGGAGATCTGGGGAACCTGCGATCCGACGTGGGCGAGCAGCCTCCCGGTTCGCCTGGTGTCCTCCGCAGCCACGAGGTCGGCGGCACGAAGGGTTTCGGCCGCTCGTGGCGACAGGTCGCCCAGGTTGCCGATCGGCGTCGAGACCACGACGAGGCGGCCACCTCGAGGTCCCCCTGAACTCTGTACGCCCTCCTGCATGACTCAACTCCGTCCGTCTCGTCTCCGGCACCTCCCGCTCGAGTGTCGGCGGCGGTTCGGCCGGGTCCGGCAAGGAGCGGCTACGCTCAGCCACCCGTGAACACGAAGCGCGCCGCCGTCCTCGTTCCCCTCCTCCTCGTCGTCATGGCCGGAGCGATCCGCCTCGTAGAACTCAACCATCCTGAGCGGATCTTCTTCGACGAGACCTACTACGTGAACGACGCCAAGTGGATGCTCCAGAATGGCGTCGAAGAGGGCTTCGCGGTCCACCCGCCCATGGGGAAGTGGCTGATCGCGGCAGGGATCTCCGCGCTGGGCGACAACCCTTGGGGATGGCGGCTCCCGGGCGTGATCGCGGGCTCCCTCGTCGTTCTGGTCACCTACCTCATCGCGCTGCGGCTCCTCCACCGTCGGGGCGCCGCAGCCCTCGCCGGACTGCTCGTAGCCGTCGACGGTCTCCTGTTCGTGCAATCGCGAACGTCGATGCTCGACGTGTTCCTCGGCTTCTTCGTCGCCCTCGGTGCCTGGCTGCTGCTCATGGATTTCGACCGCCGCGGGCTCGGAGCGGCCACCGAGGGAGGAGTGCGGGGCACCACCTCGCCGCGGCGTCCCCCCGACCCCCTCGGGCTACCGGTGCCTGCCGGTGGCAGCAGTGACGCTCGCCCGTTCGAGGAGGAGCGCGATCACACCCGCTCCTTCGGCGAACCGGGGGTCGGGGTCGCAACCGTGGAACCGGAGGAAAACCGGACCAACCGGCTCGACGAGTTGCCGGTCCGCGGCCACATCATGCGGGTTCTGGCCGGCGCGGCGTTCGGCCTGGCACTGGCCACGAAGTGGTCGGGACTCCTCGCGCTCGCCGCAGGCGGCCTGCTCACGCTGGGTTGGGAACTCGCCTGCCGGCGCCGGCTCACCGGCCGGGTCTGGATCGGCCTTGGATCACTCGTCGGCTCCCTCACACTCGCCTTCCTCGTCGTCCCAGCGGTCGTCTACGTCCTGTCGCACGCACCGTGGTTCGTGAACTACGCGTACACGACGGAGGGCGCGAAGGTCTGCACGGTGGACGGCCAGCCGCGTGAGCCGTGCGAGGTGTCGATCCCCAGCCGGATCGCGGGCTTCTACCGTTACCAGGCGAGCATCGCGAGCTTCCATGCCAACCTCGAGGCCGAGCATTCCTACCGCGCCCCGGCCTACACCTGGCCGGTGATCGGAAGGCCGGTCGTCTACTACTGGGAGTACTGCCCGGAGGAGCGGGCGAAGGGCATCCCGATCAAGAACGATCAAGGTCAACTCGAAACCCCGCCACCCTGCAACGTCGCCGAAGAGCACGCCGGCGAGATCATCGCCCTCGGCAACCCGGCACTGTGGTGGCTGGCGCTCGCCGCCGTCGTCCCACTCGCCATCGGAGCGTTCCGCCGCGATCGTCGCGCCTGGTACATCGTGTCCTTCTGGGGGCTCCAGTTCGCCCCGTGGCTGCTCGTTCCCCGACCTTCGTTCTTCTTCTACATGGTGCCGATCGTCCCGTTCCTCGCGCTCGCGAACGCCTACGCCATCACGTGGATCGACGAGTCGGTAGCGCGACGCAGGCCCACGCGCGCCATCATGGCCGTGCTCATCGCGATCGTGGCTGTCGTCACGCTCGTCCTGCTGGTAGCCCCCTGGTACACAGCGTCGCCCCGGCCCACCTTGTGGAGCACGGAATCTCTGCCCTGGCGGATCGTTCCTGGCATGGCGTTCCTGTTCTACATGACCCCGGTCGTCCCGTTCCTCGCGCTCGCCATTGCCTACGCCAGGGGATGGAGAGTCGTCAGGCGCCCGAGGCACAGCCGCCGCTCGCTGCTCGCCGGGAGGCCGACTCCGGGGACGGTGACCGGGGCTGCCATCGCGGTCACAGCCGTCGCGCTGTTCGTCTGGTTCTATCCCATCTACTCGGGGCTGGAGCTCCCCTACGACGAGATCCACCAGAGGTGGTGGTTCGACGCCTGGATCTAGGACCGTTCTCCTTCCGCCGGAACAGTCTCTTCGGGAAATACGCTCGGTGTTCGACCACGCACCGAGTTGATGCGAGGCGGAGACTTGCGGCAGAGTCCGGGGCGGGGTGCAGCTAGCAGCGTTATCACGATCACGCCAAGCGACGGCAACGACGCCGCCCGCGGCAGAACCGGGCGCGCCGACACCGAATGGACCTGCCGCTGAAAGGAGGAGCCGGATGCGAAGCCGCTTCGTCTGCCTGCTTGTGCTGACCCTCGTATTCGGCCTCGTCCCGCTCCAGGGCTGGGCCGAGGCCAGTGCCGGCCCCCGAGCGGTCGCCTCCCGCCAGCTATTC
>JBHELG010000156.1:0-28447 GCA_046263195.1 Nitriliruptorales bacterium
CCGGGACGGCGGCGAAGCCGCCGGGCGGGTGGGAGGTATCCGGGACGGCAGCGAAGCCGCCGGGCGGGTTGGAGGTATCCGGGACGGCGGCGAAGCCGCCGGGCGGACAGGACACGCCCTGGTCAGACCTCCCAGCCGACCCACCGGAGCCGAAGCCAGCGCCGGGCATGCGACCGGGACTCCTCACTGAGTTGCTCGGCGAGGAGAAGGAGGCGGATGTGGCAGAGGCCGCGGAGCCCGAGCCGGTACCCCAGCTGCTCAGGGCCGATTCTGGGGGGCGAACGGCTGAGGCGCCGTGGAGGCAGGAGACCGCCTCTGCACAACAGACGGAGACCTCCCTGGTGAAGTCCGCCACACAGGCCCGGGAAGAGCACAAGCCGGCGGGTTTTGCCTGCCCCAGCTGCGACTTCATCGCCAAGAGCGCGGCGGGGCTGGCATCCCACCGGCGCCGCCACGCCTGATCGCTCACCGCGTTCGCCGGATCCGCCTCTTGCAGATCCTGATCTAGTTGTTGGGGGATTGAGGCGCGGACACCACAACCCGTCGGGGAGAGGGCTTGACGTCGTACGCTCCTGGGCACAGAATGACGATCGTGTAATTACGACGGCGTCACTGGGTGAGCGATGGTACGTCACCTCGAACCGCCGCGCGTCGCCCGGGCAGGAGGTCGGACAGACGAGGCGCGCGAAGGTCCACAGGGCGCCGGGATCTCGAGGCCATGCGGATGGGGAGAGGCCCCGAGAAAGCGAGGCCGGTGACGCCGGCCCGAGCGCAGGAGCAGCGCCGTGACCGCAATCGCTGCAGATGTCAGCACCTTCATCGGGTCCGCCATGGATGAGGACCTGTCATGGATGCAACGGGGTAAGTGCCTCGACGCCGACCCTGAGGCGTTCTTCCCCGAAAAGGGAGGCTCCACCAGAGAGGCGAAGCGCATCTGCGCCGCCTGCGAGGTGCGGGAGGCCTGCCTCGAGTATGCGCTCGCCCACGACGAGCGATTCGGGATCTGGGGTGGGCTGAGCGAGCGCGAGCGACGCCGACTCAAGCGCCTCGCCTCCTGAGCCGGTCCCGCCCGGGAGCCGGGGCGGGAAACGGGACGGTGAGGCGGCCCACCGCGCCGGCGAGGGGGCGGGAGCCAACTGGCCGTCGCGAGTTTCCGGGCTACACAGAAGCCGTGGTCGGCGCGAGTGGCCTGATGGGGCGGTGGGACGGAGGAGCGGGCCTGCGCACATGGAGTGCGCGGGGGCAGGCGGGGCCTGTTCGGTTGACCTGTGCTACCGTACGTTGACACGCCCGCCGCGTGGGCCGCCGAGTAGCGGGAACGGCAGTGGCCCGGAAAGTCTGGCGGGCGTCGCGTTTGCGGGATGCGGGCGGTAGCTCGCCTGTCGGTACCGGCTCGAACAGCCAGACGACAGTAGCCCCCCTGCCGGAAACGAGAACTTAAGGGGTCGGCGCTGGATAGCTTCCCACCCGTCCTCGCGATCCTCGTCGTGCACGACGGCGTAACATGGCTTACGGACGTGCTCGACAGACTCGAGAGCCAGACCTATCCGTCGCTGCACCCGATCGCGGTGGACAACGGGTCGACGGATGGTTCGCGCAATCTGCTCCTCAAGCGCCTGGGTGATGACCGGGTCCTCGTCGCAGACCGCGACCTGGGCTTCCCTGCTGCGGTGAGCATGGCCCTCGACAGCGCCGCCGCAGCGGCTACCGAGGCACCCTGGCTGTTGTTCCTCCACGACGATCTCGTCCTCGAACCGGACGCGGTCGAGTGCCTCGTAGCCCACGCAACCGCGGATCCACGGCTCGCCGCCGTGGGTCCCAAGCTGCTCCAGCACGACAACCCGCGACTACTGCAACAGGTCGGCATGAGCATCGACCTCACCGGCCGCTCCGACTCCGGTCTCGAGCCCGACGAACTCGATCAGGGCCAGCGCGACCGTGCCCGTCCGGTTCTGTACGTCTCGACCGCAGGGATGCTCGTCCGACGTGACGTGTTCGACGCGCTGGGGCGCTTCGACCGCCGCTACCACGTCTTCCGCGACGATCTGGACCTGTGTTGGCGAATCTGGCTAGCCGGACACGACGTCGAAGTCGCACCTGCCGCGGTCGGGCGCCACGTGCGAGCCCTGTCGAATTACCGCAGGCTCGGCTACACCGCGAGGCTCGGTCCCCGCTACTTCGCCGAACGCAACACCCTCGCCACTCTGCTCAAGTGCTACAGCCGCGCCCGACTCGCTGTCGTGCTGCCGCTCTTCTTCTTGGTCGGCATCGCGAAGATCTTCGGGTTCCTCCTCACACGACGCTTCTCGGACGCGTGGCAAACGGTGCGTGCATGGCTGTGGAACCTCTTGCACCTCCGCGAGACACAACGGCTGAGATACCCGATTCAGGCAACTCGGGCTCGCAGTGACGCTGACCTCGAGCCCATGTTCGTGCGTCTGGCACCGCGACTGCGTGCCTACGTGGAGGCTGTCGCCGACCGGCTGGCGGGCGGCGAGACCGATATCCCGCCGCCCGGTCACGTCGACGTTCCCGGCGTCCCCCCAACCGCCGGTCGCCGGCTCGTTCGCTTCATCGCCGTCCACCCCGTCTTCGTCGTCGGGGCGGTGCTCGGCATCGTCGGGCTGGTCGCTGCCCTTCCGGTTCTGCGACCAGGTCCTTTGCGAGGGGGAGACTTTGCGCCTTGGCCGGCGTCATCCCTGACGTTCCTGCAAGATTACGTCTCGGGCTGGCACGACAACGGCGGGCTGGGTTCGGCCTCGCCCGTGTCACCAGCTCAGGCGCTGCTTGGACTGCTCGGGCTCACATCTTTCGGCAACGCGTGGCTCGCGTCACGACTCCTGCTGCTCGGGGCGCTGCCGGTTGCTTGGCTACTCGCGCTCGAGGCCGGCCGTCTCGTCACCCCTGCCCGGCTGCCCCGGCTCGCCGCGGCGACCGCCTACGCTCTCAGCCCGCCTGCGATCGCTGCTCTCACTACCGGACGGCTCGGCGGCCTCGTCACCATCGTCCTCGCCCCGGCGATCGTCATCGCCGGGGCCCACCTCATCTCGATGCGTACGTCCACGACCTCCGCCTGGCGTGCGACTGCCGCTGCATCTCTGCTCGCTGCCATGCTCGTCGCCTTCGAGCCACCGGCTGCTCTGTTACTGCTCCCGGTCGTCGCCCTCGCGATACCCGCCCTGGCGGTCATGCCGGCTCCCCGCACTGCCAAGCGCGACACCATCATCCGTGCTCTGGCGGCTGCCGCCGGTGCGTTCGTTCTGCTCCTACCGTGGTCGTACACGTTGTTCGTTGCTGACTCCCCGGTACTGGGGGGTTACGCGCAGCCGGCCGCCAGCCCGGCGCCTTTCTGGCGCCTCATCCTGCTCGTCCCCGACCTTCCCGGCTTTCCCGGCCTGCTCGCCGGAATTGCCTTCCCTGCGGCCGGCATGCTCGCCATCGTTCTCGGCTACCCGCGCCGGCCGAGCGCGGTGACGTGGCTGTGGGCGCTGGTCCTTGCCGCGACGTTCGCGAGCTGGCTGCTCGTGCGTCCCTGGTTACCAGCGGTCGCTTGGCCCGGCCTGCCACTCACCGTCTCCGCGCTCGCATATGCAGGACTGCTTGCCGCGGCCTTCACGACGGCGGGCCACGTCCTGAGCGCCCATGCCTTCGGCTGGCGTCAGCTCGTGTCCATCGGTGCGGCCTGCGCCGTCGCGCTCGGCGTCCTTGCTGGCATGGCCCACCTGATAGCCGACGGTTGGAAAGCCTTCAAGGTGGACGATCCCGCTCTCCCGACTTTCATCGCCGCCGAGCAGGCCACTCATGGGCCCTACCGGGTCCTCCTGCTTTCTGAGGTCGATGGCGTGACTAACTGGGACCTCACGGGTCCGGAGGGACCCACCATGCGCCGCTACGGAGCCTCCCGCGCGCCCGACCTGGTCGCATACGTCGAGGAAGCGCTGCAGGACATAACAGCGCACGTCAGTCCCGCCGCCGCGGGTCGGCTTGGGCTGGCGAACATCCTCTACGTCTATGTCCCCGAAGGAGGGCGCAGCCAGCGGCTCGAAGCCGCCTTGGCCGACCAGCACGGTCTAGAGCCACAGCCCGTAGGCATCGGGCTCGTCTACCGCGTGGAACGTTGGCTGCCACGGGCAGCCTTCGTTGCGGCCGAAGACGCGCTCGCTCTCTCGCGGCGCAACGAACTCCCTCCCCAGTCGCAGCCACTCCCCTTGGAGCGGGTTGACGACGACGTCTATGTCGGACAGGCCCCCGAGACGGGCAGCGTCCTGCTTGCCGAATCGGTTCATCGCGGCTGGGCCGCGCGTTCAGGCGACGCGCCACTCGAGAGGGAGGAGGAGACTCTCGTGCGCTTCACGGTGCCCGATGCCACCGATGACCTGCGCGTGTCGTTCACCCGTCAGGCTCGCCGCACCGTGGCGGTCGTCCTGCAAGGGTTGGCAACTCTGCTCGCCCTCTCACTCGTCTTGCGACCGCCGAGCTTCGCTGAGGAGGTGCGACTCTGAGGCCGCTTTCCTCGTTCCTGCCCGCCGCGTTGATGGTCGGGATCCTCGTCACCGGCGGGGTGGTGCTCGACCTACTGACCCCGGTCTCAGCCCCCGGTCCCGCGAGCGTTGCGCCTGTCCGACCGGTCGAATCCGGATCCTGGTACTGCGCGGTCGGGGACACGGCCAAGGGCAACTCGCTCACCATCCTCGGCACCGTGCAGCCGAATGCCACCGAGAGCGCCGCACTGGAAATCGAGACGTACGCCGGCGGGGAGGCGCGCCGGAGCGGTGAGGTCGAACTGGCGCCCGCTTCGATTCACGTGCAGCCGGTGACTGGCACGGTCGGTGAGGTAGGAGTCAACGCCCAATGGTGGCGGGCGCCCGTCGTTGTGACACGGGTGTGGGCACGGGGCGCCGGCGGGGAGCCACAGGGCCTCGTCGCAGGTCCCTGCGAACCGGATCCGGCCTCGAACTGGTACCTGCCCGGGGTGACGACGGTCGGGGGAGCGCAGGCACGTATCGTCGTCAGCAACCCATTCGACTCCGACGCCGCTCTCAGCGTCACGCTGATCACTCCGGATGGCACGGAGACACCGGAGTTGCTGAAGAACGTGGGGGTTCCCAGGCACAGCGTTCGCGTCGTCGATTTGAACGCCCACGCCCCTGAGCGGACAGATCTCGGCGCGGTGGTGACCGTTCGGGCAGGGCGGGTTGTCGCCGAGGCCTGGCAGAGCCTGAGTCCCGCCATCGGCGGGATCGAGGGGGTGAGCCTGGCGAAGCTGACGCCTGGCCCGGCGCAGAGTTGGACGGTTCCGTGGTTCCCCGCCGGAGACGACGCCTGGCTGTGGGTCTCCAACGTCGGCGAGCGTCCCAGCACGCTCGAACTCACCGTCCATACGCCGAGTGGGGGCGTGCCTCCCGAGGGCCTCGAGGAGGTCATCGTCTCACCAGGCACGATCCGAAGGCTCGACTTACGGGGCGTGCTGCCCCCCGGCCCACGCAGCGGCGCGGTGACGGTCAGCACGGCGGACGGAGGGGCGATCCTCGTCTCGGGGGCGACCCAGATTCGGAGCAGCCGGGTGGAGCGCAGTGGACTGAGCATCCAGCTCGGGGCCCAAGCCACGGATTCCATGTGGGTGGTCTCGGCCGGTTCGAGCCGCGGTCGTGGTGAGAGCCTCCACCTCGTCAACCCCACGGCGGAGCCTGCGCTCGCTGATGTCCGTGTCGTGGCTCCGAACGTGGACCTCGAGCCCGAGGCGCTCCAGAGCGTCACGGTCCCGGCTGGTGCCGTCGTTGACCTCGACCTGGCCGGTGCAGTTGGCGACCTCGGCCCGCATACCGTCTTTGTCACCGCTTCAAGCGGTCAACTGATCCTCGGCCTGCATGGCTCGGCCCGCGAGGGCCGCCTCGGGCTCATCGCGTATCCCGGAATCCCCAGCTCCCTCTGGTCAGGGGGCCAGAGGCCGCCGTCGGTGGCGTTCAGCCCCGCGCTGTCACAGCGCATCGGGACCCACCTTGGTCCTTCGGCCTCACCAGGCCCGACCGCTCCCACGCTGCCGGCCCTGAGACGAGTCGAGCGGGATCCCCTCGAGCGTCACAGTCCAGCCTTTGACGACTGATGCACCTCGCGTCTGACTCAGGTCAGCGTTCCAGCAGCGGGGATGAGTGGAGGGGCCTCTACCAACCGAGTTCGTCGAGACGATCGTCGTCGATGCCGAAGTGATGCGCGAGTTCATGGATGACGACCTCGCGTATGAGGTCGAGGAGTTCCTCCTTGTTCGTCGCTCGTAATTCGATCGGGCGCCGGTAGAGGGTGATGCGGTCAGGCAGGACAACCGCGTCGGAGGCTCGGGCGGTGAGCGGCACTCCCTGGTAGAGACCGAGCAGGATCCCGTCGCCCCGGTCGAGGGCTTCCGGAGGCGGATCGTTCTCGACAGCGATCTGGACGTTCTCGACATAAGCGAGGAGTGTCCCAGGCAACGAAGCGAGCGCGTTGTCGACGAGTCGCTCGAAGCGCCGCACGCCCCCGATACGGAAACCTTCACTGGGGCGCTGCCGGCGGTCGGCGTCGGGGCGCCGATGGCGAGCGTGGCGGTCGTCCAAACGTCTTCCCTGCCGCTCCGGCCCCTTCCGGGCCTCCTGCACCTGCCCGGCCGTCACGGGCCCTTCGGGGCCTGCCGCGAGCCTATCGCCCGTGGCTCGGAGGGAGCGTCCACGGAGAGCGGCTTGACAGTGGGGGGAGGGCTCCCCTATAGTCATGTTGTCGTCCCGAGAGGCCAATGCAAGCGCAGAGGTCGCTCGGGACGACTCTTTGCGGTCGCCCCAGCCCTCAATCCGTCGTCCTTCGTGTCGTGGAACGGCCTGGGACAGCCAGAGCCCGACGACCGAGAACGGCGCATGAAGCCGCTTCGCCAGCGGAGCACGTGCGGCGAACCGGGGCAGACGACCGCGCCAGGAAGACGACAACATCTGGTTAGGTAACGGCTTAGGTAATGCAGGTGGCTGTGCCACCGCCTCGCGTCACTTGACGAGGGTTTGGCACAGGCGTCGGGGTTGCTGGCCAATAGCTGTGGCATCCTTTACCGTCGCCGGCGTGAACCTCGTGACAGAGCGACAGGTGGCCGGGGACCGAGTCCCTGCCGGTGCTTCCATGCTCTCGCGGACCTGTGCCCGCCCGGGTTGTTCGGCCCCGGCGGCGGCGACGCTGGCATTTTTCTACGGGGATCGTGAAGTTTGTCTCGAGAGGCTGGGACTCGACGAGCTGCCCTCCACCTATGACTTGTGCGCGACGCACGCCGACCGGATGCGGCCGCCCTACGGCTGGGTCCTGAACGATCGGCGTGCCGTCCCGCAACGCACTGAGGCAGGCCCGGGAATCGCCGAGCCGCGGAACGAGGCGACCGTGGTGGCAGCCGAGTCGCAGTCGCCGCACGATCCGTCGCCGCCCCTCGGATGGCTGGGTATGGCGGTCGAGGCCACCGTCGCGTTCTATGGGCCTGGCTGGGAAGGAATGGCGAACTCCTTTGCGACGGCAGATCCTGGTCGTGAGGAGACGCGAGCCACCGAGCGTGCAACAGGCGAGGTCGTACCGGACGATTCCGAGCCCGCTCCCGAGGGGCCTGATCTTGATGAGGTCGGACCCACCTATTCCGGTTTTGACGCGGGCCGATTCGAGGATCCTGACCCTGATGAGGTCCGACTCGAGGATCCTGTTCCGGACGACGACGCTTTCCAAGAGGACTTTGTGCCCGTACGGGCTCGTAGCTGGTAGGGCTCGGGGGAATAGCTGCTCGTCGACAGGACTGTCTTCCCACCGTGCCCGACATGGATCTCATAGGCGCCGAGCCGGGCGGGTCGAGCCGAGACCTCGCGAGCGGCAAGCGAATTGGCCCCGGGGCTCGCAATCTCGTCCCGATCCATGACCAGTCTCTCTGCGGGCGGTCGCCTCGCCAAAGCGGTTCTTCGCCAGCGCAGGAGGAGTCTGGACGGAGTCTGGTCGAGTCTGCTCTGGAGTGTTGCTCGTGTTGTTTCCTAGGTGCAAGGAAACCTAAGATTCACCACGGGAGGTTTGCGCGCTGGGAGACCGCGCCCGAGGTCAGCTTCATCACCCCGGCCCCTCCTGATGCACCCGGGCGGAGGTCGCAAGCGACGGAAGCGACTGACCTGTGACCATTCCCCGTGAGCTCGTGGCCCAGGTGCGGCGCCTGGATGAATATGACCTACGGCGGCTGATGATCCTCGTGCGTGGTCTGCTGCTGCACGCTGACGGCCCTCCCGATCCCGCCGCTGGAGACGAGGCCCAGCTGGGCAAGGTCAGCTATCGGCAGGAATACGTGCGGTGCGGCAAGGAACGCTGCAATACGTGCCCCCATGGGCCCTACTGGTACGCCTACTGGCGAGAAGACGGCAAGACGCGTTCCCGCTACATAGGACGCCAGCTCCCGGGAGAACCGCCAACTCCCGTCGTCCCTGACCTCGAACGTCAGTCGGGTTCGAAGGGAACTTCCCCGCCGTCGGCTTCCTCGTGAAGCGGCACGCGTTCAGCCGAGGCAATAGGGTGGGACAGCGTCCTTTGCTTGCCCAAGGTCGCGGGCGGGACCATTCACACCGTCGCGCATAGTGTCAGCCGGGAACGGCGTCTACCATTCCGGTCGATCCAAACCCCCGCCTCACCCCGAGGAAACCAGCTCACCGCGTCGGGAGGAGAGCCAACGTGCCTGAGAGCTCGCTGGACGCGATCTTCAAGGCCTACGACGTCCGAGGCGTCGTTCCCGACGAGTTCGACGCCGATCTCGCACGCCGCATCGGAGCAGCAGCCGCCCGGGTCCTCGAGGGCGACGCTCTGGTCGTCGGGCGCGACGTGCGCCCGTCGTCACCGGACCTTGTCAGCGCTTTTACCGAAGGAGTCACATCCCAGGGGGTCGATGTCGTCGACGTAGGGCTCTCGTCGACGGACATGCTGTACTTTTCGAGCGGCGTGCTCGACATCCCTGGGGCGATGTTCACCGCGAGTCACAACCCGCCACAGTACAACGGCATCAAGCTCTGCCGGGCAGGCGCCGTACCGGTCTCCATCGACTCAGGCCTGGGAGAGATTCGCGACCTCGTGGCGAGTGACGACCTCGCTTCCGACGAATCGCCCGGTGAAGAGCGCGAGGAGGACATGCTCTCCCGCTACGCGGAGCACGTCCGCTCCTTCATCGACCTCGACGTCCTACGTCCGCTCACGGTCGTCATCGACGCTGCCAACGGCATGGCCGGACACGTCGTCCCCGCCGTATTCGAGCCGTTGCCGTTCGAGCTCGTGCCACTCTACTTCGAACTCGACGGGACCTTCCCGAATCATCCCCCAGATCCCTCGAACGAGGACAATCTGGCTGATCTGCGCGACGCGGTCCGTGAGCACAACGCCGATCTCGGCCTGGCCTTCGATGGTGACGCCGATCGGATATTCGCCGTAAACGAGAACGGCGAGTCCGTACGGCCCTCGCTCATCGCTGCCGTCGTCGCCGCGCGGGTCCTCGAGAAGGAGCCGGGGGCAACGATCCTCTACAACCTCATCTGCTCGAGAGTCTTGCCCGAGACCGTTCGAGAGCATGGGGGGGACCCCGTGCGTACACGGGTCGGACACTCCTTCATCAAGCAACGCATGGCTGAGACCGGTGCGGCGTACGGCGCCGAGCACTCCGGCCACTACTACTTCCGGGAGAACTTCCGGGCTGATTCCGGTCTGGTCGCTGCCCTCATCCTCCTCGAGGCTCTGTCGCTCGCCGACGCGCCCCTGTCACAGGTCGTGGCACCCTACGATCGTTACGTCCAGTCGGGGGAGGTGAACTTCGAGGTGGACGACCAGGAGGCGGTGCTGGAGCGGGTTGCCGAGGAGTTCGAAGGCCGGGGGGAACTCGACCGCACCGACGGACTGACCGTCGAGCTGGATGGGGCGTGGTTCAACCTGCGGCCGAGCAACACTGAACCCGTGATCCGGCTCAACGTCGAAGCGGAGGAAGAGGACGAGATGACGCGCTTGCGCGATGAGGTCGCAGAACTGATCAGCGGGGCTAGCTGATTCGCAGCTGACGGATGGCGCGGACCTACCGTAGGCGGCCCCTAAGAGCGTTTGAATTCCGCCTATCAGCCGGACCTTCGAGGAGGGACTGTATGGGCCTCGATCGCGACCTGCTCGACGTCCTCATCTGTCCCGACTGTCATGGGGACATTGAGTACAAGGAGCGCCGTCAGCTCATCATCTGCACGGCATGCGGTCTGCAGTATCCCGTGCGCGACGGAATCCCGGTCATGCTCGTGGAGGAAGCGTCGCGGCCAGGCCGTCGGGGCTCGTGACCGTAGCAGCCGACGAGCCGAGCCGGGCGACAGCGATCGACGAACTGGATCTCGACCGGCTCGACCCCAGCCGGATGCTCGCGACGGTCGAGGACAGCCCGAAGCAGTGGGCCGACGCCCTCGCTCTGGCACGCCACGCACCCGCCCCCGAGGTCGACCCGTCACGGACGCGGGCGGTCATCGTGGCGGGCATGGGCGGCTCGGGAATCGCGGCGAACGTGGCCGCGGTCGCGGCTCGTTACAGCGGTCGCGTGCCCGTCATAGCCGCCAAGGACTATGGGCTTGTTGCGCTGGCAGGACGCGAAACCCTGGTCGTGGTTGTCAGCTATTCAGGAGATACCGAGGAGTCACTCGCCTGCCTGGAGGCGGCTTCAGCGGCGGGCGCCCCGACATTCGCCGTCGGCTCCGGGGGGCGTCTGGCGGAGCGAGCCGAGCGTGAGGGCTTCCCACTCGTTCGCATCCCCGGGGGAGGCCAGCCGCGAGCGAACCTGCCGTACCTTGTGGTTCCCGTGCTCGTCGCTCTCGAACGGGCCGGGCTCGTCTCCGAGGTCGAGGCTCAGCTCGAGGAGGTACCTGATCACCTCGCCAGCCTGATGAGAGACTGGCACCACGAGCGCCCACCGGCCGAGAACCTGGTCAAACGGCTCGCGATCGACCTGAAGGATCTCGTCCCGGTTTTCTATGGGGCGAGCGGTTGGCCGTCCGTGGCGGCTCAGCGGGCGAAGTGTCAGACGAACGAAAACGCGAAGCGCCCCGCCTTCTGGAACGAATTGCCCGAACTCGATCACAACGAGGTTGTCGGTTGGTATTCCCTGGGCGACATCTGCCGCCACTTTGCGGTCGTCGAGGTGCGCAGTCGCGGAGATGAGGATCCCCGGGTCGCCCGCCGTTTCGAGGTGACCCGCGAGGTGATCGAGGGACGGGTCGGCCTCATTCGGGCCGTCGAGGTCAGTGGGCCGAATCCGATCGCACGCTTCGCAGCCGCCGTACTGTTCTTCGACCTCCTGTCCGTCTACCTCGCCTTTCTCGGAGGGGAGGATCCCACGCCCGTTGCGGCGATCACCGCTGTGAAGGAGCGCCTGGCGGGTGGCTGAAGGAAGCCGTCAGGACCGGCAGGTCAGACGTTGTGCCGAGGACCTCGCCAGGCGCCTGGAGGCCCCGCCAGATCTCTTCCTCGTGCTCGGATCCGGCCTGGGAAGCGTGGCCGACGCCATCGTCGACGCCGTGGAGATCCCCATCGCGGAGGTAGCGGGCCTGCCCACGCCGAGCGTGGCGGGGCACGTGGGGTTGTTGCGGGCCGGATGGCTCGGTGAGGTGAGGGTGCTCGCCCAGAGCGGTCGCGTCCACCTCTACGAAGGCTACTCCGCGGCAGAAGTGACGAGATCAGTAGAAGTCGCCGCCGAACTCGGCTGCTCCACATTCGTCGTCACGAACGCCGCAGGCGGCCTGGACGAGACATTCCAGACCGGAGATCTCGTCGCCATCCTCGATCACCTCAATCTCACTGCGACCTCCCCGCTCGTCGGCGTCTCGCGCGACGCGGGACACCTCTTCGTCGACATGGTGGACGCATACGATCCCCAGCTGCGCCAGGCGGCATTCGAGGTCGCTTCCCAGCTCGGCGTCGAGCTGCGAGCCGGCATCTACGCGGGTGTGCTTGGACCGGCCTACGAGACGCCGGCGGAGGCTGCGATGTTGCGCCGCCTGGGGGCAGATCTGGTGGGAATGTCGACGGTGCTCGAGGTCATCGCAGCTCGGGCCCGGGGCCTGCGCGTCCTCGGCCTCTCGGTCATCACGAACGTCGGGGGGACGACGGTGGCAATCTCTCACGACCAGGTGCTCGCGGTCGGTCACGAGTCGGGGGCCCGGCTCGGTGAGGTGGTCAGTCGCGTCATCGAGCGGATGGGCCAGCCGCGCGGGTCGCAGGCGGGTCCGGCGTGAGCAGCAGGGCGTTCTCGGCCCGGTGGGTGGACGGTGCCGTCGAACTGGTCGACCAGACCAAGCTGCCGGATCGCTACGCGACGTTGCGTTGCAACGACACCGATGACCTGGCGCAGGCGATCGGGCGTCTGCAGGTGCGCGGTGCGCCGGCGATCGGGCTGGCCGCTGCCTATGGTGTCGCTGCCGCCGCGGCTCGCGCGGCACGTTGCGGCGCGAGGGCTGACCGGGTGGTGGCGGTGGCCGTCGCAGCGGCCGAGCACCTGCGGCATGTGAGACCGACCGCAGCAAACCTCGCCTGGGCCTGTGACCGCATGGCCTCGCTCGCACGTTCTGCCGACGGGGACGCACACGAGGTCGCCGAGCGTCTGCTGTCAGAGGCCCGTGCAATCGAGGGAGAGGACCGGGCAGCCTGCGCCGCCATGGGCGCGCACGGTGCCGGCTACCTCGCCCGAGCGCTCCCACGAGCGCATGGCCTCGCCGTGCTCACGCACTGCAACACGGGGGCCTTGTGCACTGCCGGCATCGGGACAGCGTTCGGCGTAGTCCGCACCCTGTTCGAGCGCGGCAAGCTCGCCCAGCTGTGGATCGATGAAACCCGTCCCCTCCTCCAAGGTGCGCGACTGACAGCGTGGGAGGCGCTCGAACTTGGCATGCCGCACACGATCATCGCCGATAGCGCAGCCGGCTCGCTCTTGTCGGACGGCGGGGTCGACGCCGTCGTGGTCGGGGCGGACCGGATCGCGGCGAACGGAGACGTGGCCAACAAGATCGGCACGTACCCCTTGGCCGTGCTCTGCTCTCATCATGGTGCGCCGTTCATTGTGGTCGCCCCCACCTCCTCCATCGACCTGGAGACCACGAGCGGAGCCGCCGTCGTGATCGAGCAACGCGCCGCCGAAGAGATCGCGCTGGCCCGCGGCCAGACCCGACTGGCACCCGAGGGCAGTCCGGTTCACAATCCCGCCTTCGACGTGACGCCAGCAGGCCTCGTCTCCGCGCTCGTGACCGAGCAAGGAGTGGTTGCCCGTCCCGATGCGCAACGCCTCGCCGCGCACCTCACGAGCTGATGCCGGCTCCCGCCCCTCCACAGGCAAGTTCTCGCCCGGCCCCACAGCGACAGAGATCGCGGCGATCCTCGCGCCATGCCTCTGTTCGATGCGCTGCTGGCCCTGCTCGCCCCCGAACGCTGTGTCGCCTGCGGCAGGCGAGCCACGCCCCCGTGGTGCGACCCCTGCTCGGCGGCGGCCGACCGCCTTCGGGCAGGTGCCGGCTGTCCGCGCTGTGGCGGTCGGTCCGCTCCGCATCCTTGCTGGAGGCGGGACGTAGCGATCGTCAGGACCGTGGTGGCCTTCCACTACTCGGGCCCTGTGGCGGCTGCGGTGGTCGCGGGAAAGGCTCGAGGGGCTTGGGCAGCCTGGGAACTGCTGGGCCGTCATCTAGCGGCGGCAGTCGTGGCGGCGCAAGACGTCGACGTCGAGGTCGTCACCTGGGTGCCGCCGGATGAACGGCGGCAACGAGATCGCGGCTTCGACCATGCCGGCTGCCTGGCCGGGCCCGTGGCGGCGGAGCTCGGAGTGCCCCTACGGCGGCTGCTCGTGGCCCGTCCCGGTCGACCCGATCAAGCCAGGCTTCCTCCGAGGGCTCGCATGGCCTTGCCCGATGACGCTTTCACTGCCGTGGGAGCACTGCCAGGAAGATCGGTCCTTCTGGTCGACGACGTACTCACGACCGGCGCCACAGCGCGGGCTGCCGCAAGGACGCTCGTTGGCGCCGGCGCCGCACCCATAAGACTCGCCGTTCTGGCACGAGCAGGGGACCACGCCCTCGCCGCCGCGCCTCCGGCACGTGCGACGCGGCGCCGCGTCGCTCGCCGCGTATCATGACGGAGATCCCACCTAAACTTGTCCCGCCCGCGGTCTTGGGCAAGCCAAGACCGTTCTCCCACCCAAAAAACCACGCTACGCCCCTTTGGGCTCCTGAGCGCTAGCGAGAAGGTCGTGCCATGGTCCTGAGCAAGCTGCTGCACCTCGGTGAGGGCCGCAAGGCGAAGGAGCTGAGCAAGATCGTTCACGCGGTGAACGCTCGAGCCGAAGAGATGGAGGCATTGTCGGAATCGGAGCTGCGCGCGAAGACCGACGAGTTCAAGCGGCGGCTCGCTGACGGTGAGACCCTCGATGACCTCGAGTGCGAGGCCTTTGCCGTCGTTCGTGAGGCGGCCTGGCGCGTCCTGGGTCAGCGCCCCTTCGACGTGCAGGTGTTCGGGGCAGCCGCCCTCTACGACGGCAACATCGCCGAGATGAAGACCGGTGAGGGCAAGACCCTCACCTCGACCATGCCGGTCTACTTGGGCGCGCTGGAGGGCAAGGGCGTTCACCTCGTCACCGTCAACGATTACCTGGCGAAGCGCGACGCGGAGTGGATGGGTGCTGTCCACCGCTTCCTCGGCCTGACGGTCGGGCTCGTCTTTCCCATGCAGTCACGGGAGTCGAAGCAGGAGGCGTACGGCTGCGACATCACCTACGGCACGAACAACGAGTTCGGCTTCGACTACCTGCGCGACAACATGGCATGGGACGTGTCTCAGAGGGTCCAACGCGGCCACCATTTCGCGCTCATCGACGAGGTCGACTCGATCCTCGTCGACGAGGCCCGCACCCCGCTCATCATCTCGGGTCAGGCCGAGCAGAGCGCCCAGTGGTACCAGATCTTCGCCCGTCGGGTCGCACCGAACCTCAAGCGCGGCGAGGAGGACCCTCGCACCCACGAGGCCACGGGCGACTACATCGTGGACGAAGCCAAGCACACGGTCGCCATCACCGAGCAGGGAGTGGCCAAGGTCGAGCAGATACTCGGCATCGAGAACCTCTACGAGAGCGTCAACACCCCGCTCGTGCACCATCTCATGAACGCGCTGAAGGCCAAAGAGCTCTTCAAACGCGACGACGAGTACATCGTCCATGACGGTGAGGTGAAGATCGTCGACGAGCACACCGGTCGGGTGCTCGAGGGTCGCCGCTATTCCGAAGGCCTGCACCAGGCCATCGAGGCGAAGGAGGGCGTGCGGATCAAGGAGGAGAACCAGACCCTCGCAACGATCACCTTGCAGAACTACTACCGCATGTACTCCAAGCTCGCCGGCATGACCGGCACGGCCAAGACCGAGGAGATCGAGTTCCAGGAGATCTACAAGCTCGGGGTCGTGGTCGTTCCCACGAACATGCCGATGATCCGCCTCGACCAGGCCGACCTCATCTACAAGACGGAGAAAGCGAAGTTCGAGGCGGTCGTGGAAGACCTCGCCGAGCGCCACGAGCGCGGTCAGCCGGTCCTCGTCGGAACAGTCTCGATCGAAAAGTCGGAGCGTCTGAGCGGGCTCCTGCTCCGCCGGGGGATTCCCCACCAGGTTCTCAACGCCAAGCACCACGAGAAGGAGGCGCACGTCATTGCCCAGGCTGGCCGCGTAGGGACGGTGACGGTGGCCACAAACATGGCGGGTCGCGGTGTCGACATCGTCCTGGGCGGAAACCCCGAAGAGCTTGCGAAGGACGATGTTGCAGGGCTGGGAGCCGACGCCGACCCGGAGGAGCGGGAGCGCGTCTTCCGGGAGGCCGTGGACCGCTACCGGGTCGCCTGCCGCGAGGAGGGCGACAAGGTCCGAGAGCTCGGCGGCGTTTACGTGCTCGGCACCGAACGACACGAGTCGCGCCGCATCGACAATCAGCTGCGCGGACGCTCGGGGCGCCAGGGCGACCCCGGTGAGTCCCGTTTCTACCTCTCGCTCGAGGACGACCTCATGCGGCTGTTCAATGCCGAGGCCGTCGAGCGCATCATGACCCGTCTGCGGGTACCCGAGGACGTGCCCATCGAGCACAAGCTCGTGACGCGGGCGGTCAGCAATGCTCAGCGGCAGGTCGAGTCCCGCAACTTCGAGATCCGCAAGAACGTGCTGAAGTATGACGACGTCTTGAACAAGCAACGCGAGGTCGTCTACGAGCAGCGTCGCCGTCTGCTCGAAGGAGACCCGGAGAAGATCGAACAGGTCGCGGAGACCTACATCGAAGAAGCAGTACGCGCGGTCGTCGACCTCTACGCCGCTCCCGGGGTCTACCCCGAGGAGTGGGATCTCGCGATGCTGAAGACCGAGCTCGAGCAGATCTATCCGGTCGGCTACGACTTCGACAAAGTCGACCTGTCGAGCGTCGAACGAGAGGAGCTCGCGGACGAACTCGTCGAGGACGCTTTCCGAGCCTACGAGCAGCGCGAGGCGGAGGTCGGCCCGGCAATCATGCGGGAGGTCGAGCGACGCGTCCTACTCGCCATTCTCGACCGGAAGTGGCGCGAGCACCTCTACGAGATGGATGCGCTCCGAGACGGTATCGGACTACGGGCCGTCGGTCAGCGTGATCCCCTCACCGAGTATCAGCGTGAGGCGTACGAGGGGTTCGCGGCGATGATGAACAGCGTTCGCCAGGAGGCGGCCACCTACTTCTTCCGCGTGCCCATCCAGCGCGAGGAGGCTGCAGCGCCGACGGCAGAGCGAGTCAGTGAAGAGGCACCGGCTCCTGCGGCCGACGCAAGCGGCAATGGGCAACCGGGCGAAGAGGCGGCGCGAACGGCGGGCGTGAAACTGCCGGAACTGCCAGACCAGCAGCGCGAGCGGGACCTCACCTACGTCTCGTCGGAGGCATCCTCTCCCCGAAGCTATACACCCGCGGGAGGCGCCCAACCGGTGGCGCGGCCGGCCGGCGGAACGGAGCGAACCCCTGAAGGTACGACCGTCCGGCAGGTGCAGGTCGGTGGGCAGGCCCGCTCCGAGAAGGTCGGGCGCAACGACCCTTGTCCCTGCGGATCAGGACTGAAGTACAAGCGGTGCCACGGCGCATGAGGCAGGCATAGCCGACCAGTTCCGGAGGCAAAAGGACTAGCCGGCGACCTGAGGAGGTCGATCCTCAGGCCGGGCGAGTTCGACGACGCGCCAGACCGCGCGATGCCTTTCGAGGCGGACGACGAGAGCGCCGACCCGTTGACCCCGTCGCACGACAACCGCCGCATCGCAGGCGTTGGGATGGGGGCGATACGAGCGAACCGCTATGACGGCATCGAGCGTCGGCCCCGGACCTGGGCGGTGTGCGGCCACGGCGAGCCGCGCACGCAGAGCGGGCGCGAGAACCGGGCTGAGCTGGTGGAGGGGCCTCCGACCAACCTCGACCTCGAGGAAGACGCGGGCGACGGCGTGGGCGAGCCGCTCCGGATCCTGATCGGCTGGCAGGCTGTGCGGCGCGGTTCCGCCGCTTGCCCCTTCGTGACCTGCAGCATCGGAGGCCTTGTGCGGCGTGAACACGGTCGGATGG
This sequence comes from Nitriliruptorales bacterium, assembly GCA_046263195.1. GTDB lineage: Bacteria > Actinomycetota > Nitriliruptoria > Nitriliruptorales > JAHWKO01 > JBHELG01. The sequence goes on from JBHELG010000156.1 coordinate 17,618, forward strand.
GGCGTGAATCCACGCCCGGAGAATCCATCGGGGCGGTTGGCGGTCGGCAGCCCGGGGCCCGTCGACATCAGCGGGTCTCTGCGGGAGTCGGCGCCTCGACTGTCTGAGGTGAACGTGCTGGAGGATCGCCGAGGGGTAGCCATCCGGCGACCACAAGCTGACCGAGGTGCTCCCGCAGCCACACGGTGTGTTCGGAGGGAGTCGCAGCGCCCGGAGCGGTCGCAAGCGCCACGACGCGCCAAGGCCAACTGTCGCTTCGGTCCAGCCTCCTGACCGCAACGGAGCGGTAACCGGCCGCTTCGAGCGCCGCGCCGGCCTCGGTGAGCTCGTGTTCCTCGCCGACCGCTATCCACTTCGGTATAGCGGGAGCGAGATCGGGAGTTGGAAGCCACCACGGAGACCCAGCCGGCCGCGCTCCGGCCCGGTCGAGGCGGACGGGCACGCCTATGCGAACGACGCGGGCGTTGCGGTAGGTGCCACCCTCGCTGTCGAGCAGGACGGCGACGAGCGTCACCACGGCAGCTCCCGGTGCGGGATGATCCACGGCCTCCACGGCCAGGTGCTCGACGTACGCCCCGGTTCCGGCGCGACCCAGCCCGAGTTCGAGATGTGGTCCGACGTCCCCAAGCCATGCTCGGGCGACCGTCACGGCCACCGCCGCAGCGTCTCCGGGGCCAAACGCCGCCCGCCCGCCGAACCGCAATCCCACGGGCCCTTCCTGCTGCGATCCCGCGGTCTCCTGTGACGATGGGGCCGACGACGGCGAACTGCCTACGACGGTCGTGGCCTCGGTTCCCTCAGGGGGCGGGGAGGATGGCGGCGCGGCGGGTTGGACGTGCCGTGTGAGCAGCAAGACGACGACGGCCCAGGGCAACGCCGCCGCTGCGAACGCGAGCCGGCCTCGGCGTGCCGGCCGCTGAGATGCAGGCTCGTCGAGGAAGTCCCAGGTGGTCGGCGTTGACTGGCCGTTGCCACCATCGTCCAGGGGCTCGCGCCCTTCCTCTCTTGATCCCTCACTCCAAGAACGAGGAGAAGGTTGCTGTCCGCTCATCGTCTAGGTACCTCCCGGTGGTGAGGGGTCGGCCCCGCCTGAGGGCGGGGCCGACCCCGCGTGCGGGCGTCGGTGGTGGGGGGCGGAGCACCACGACCCCGTCACGTGCCATGGCCGCCTCGAATCGGCCTGAGCCTTATTCAGCCTTATATAGTGTTACACAGCGAAAAGCGTTGTAGTACACGGTTCGAGGGCAGAGAAGGGCGTGCGCCTGAATGCTGTGGAAGGACAGCGCGGGGAGTTTGCGCGGAGGGCAGGGAGGGCACAGGGGCAGCCGTGGCGAGAGCCGGGCGGGGGCGTAGGAAACCGGCAGGCGTCGGACCGAGCGCGGACGTCTGGCTATCCTGACCCTCTCGCCGTGTCCGGAGGTGCAATGTCAAACGGTCTGGGCACGGACGCGGCCGGTCCTGTGCGGCAGGAGCTCACGGAGGAGGAGCGGCAACAGCTGTTCGAGGAGCAGGCGTTGCCCTACCTCGATCGGCTCTACTCAGCGGCGCTGCGCTACACGCGAAATCCGGCAGACGCCGAGGATCTCGTACAAGAGACGTTCGCGAAGGCCTTCAGCGCGTTCCATCAGTTCGAGCCGGGCACGAACCTCAGGGCCTGGCTCTATCGGATCCTCACCAACACGTACATCAACCAGTACCGCAGGCGGCAGCGGCGGCCGGATGAGTATCCGCAGGAGGAGATAGACGACTTCTCCCTGTACGACTGGATCGGCGGTGCTGGGCGTTCAGCGGAAGTCGAGGTGCTCGAACACATCACCGCGGAGGAGGTCAGGCAGGCTCTCGCCGACCTCCCCGAATCGTTCCGTTTGGCGGTCTACCTCGCGGACGTCGAAGGGTTCTCGTACAAGGAGATCGCCGACATCATGGGCACTCCGGTCGGGACCGTCATGTCTCGGTTGCATCGGGGAAGGAAAGCGCTTCAGCGGGCGTTGGCGGAATATGCCCGAGGTCGTGGAATCGTGGGACGTTTCGAACCGAGCATCGCAGAGGGTGCTGGACAGGAGGGAGAAGGCGATGGTGAGCCTTCCGACTTCCGAGCGGGCCCGTCGGGCGGCTAGCCGAGCGGTGGGAACGTGCTGGGAGGAGTGAACGTGACCAGTGACTGTCCGGAGGCGCTCGAGCGCCTGCAGGAGTACCTCGATGGTGAGATGGAGGAGTGGCAGATCGCGGAGATCTCCGCGCATCTTGCTGCCTGCTACCCCTGCGGTGACCGCGCCGAGTTCGAACGCCATCTGCGGACAGTTGTGCGCACCTGTGGTGCCGAGCTGGCCCCCGAGGGGCTGTTGGAGAAGGTGCGGGCCTGCTGCCGCAACGAGGCTCCCCGCCACTGATCCGACCACAGCTATCGCGCCCACGGTCCTGGGCACATCTCGTCGCGGTCCTGGCCACACCTGGTCGGCGGCATCTCTGTGGCGATTGTCTCGGTTTTCGTGAACCCGAGACCGCTACTTCCGCGGGACCGCTACCATCCGCGACGCTCCGCCACGCACCGTCTCAAAAGGAGTAGGGTGTCCACGACTGCAACGGTTCTCGTCACGGGTGGCGCGGGGTTTATCGGCTCGCACCTCACTGACCGCCTCCTCTTGGAGGGGTATCGGGTCGTAGTCATCGACGATCTCTCCACTGGCAAGCTCGACAACCTTGCCGCGGCGCGCACGTCAGCCCCGGGGCGCTTCGAGTTCCACCGCCTCGACCTTCTCGACCGCCGCTTCGACGACGTGGTGGCAAAGCACTTGCCGGAGGTGATCTGTCACCTTGCTGCCCAGATGAACGTACGTGCGAGTGTGGTCGACCCCTTCCACGATGCACGGGTGAACGTATTGGGCACGCTCGCGGTACTGGAGGCTGCCCGACGACACGGTGTTCCCAAGGTCGTGTTCACGACCTCAGGCGGCTGCATCTACGGTGAGCCTGCCGAGCACGAGCTGCCAGTCCGCGAGGACCGCTCGGGCCACGCCCACTCGCCGTACGGGGCAAGTAAGCGGTGTGGGGAGGAGTATCTCCGCACCTACCGCTCACTCTATGGCATCGAGTGGACGTCACTCGCGCTCGCCAACGTCTACGGGCCGCGTCAGGACCCCCTGGGGGAAGCCGGAGTCGTCGCGATCTTCGCCGAGCGTATGCTCGCGGGGCTGCCCGTCGTCATCTATGGCGACGGCGAGCAGACCCGCGACTTCGTCTACGTGGACGACGTCGTGCAAGCTTTCATGCTCGCGATCGAGCGCGGCGCCAACGAGCGGTTCAACATCGGTACAGGCGAGCGGACGAGCGTCAACGCCCTTTATCGTGCTCTTGCGGCGACAACGGGCTACGTCGCCGCGCCCGTATACGCGCCCGAGCGGGCGGGCGAATTGCGGCACAATTCCCTCGACATCAGCAAAGCGGCAGACTTGCTCGGTTGGGAACCGTGGACGACCCTTGGGGAGGGTCTCGCGAGCACTCTTGCGGCAACTGGCGGCCGAAGCTGGCAGGATGTGCGACAGGGCTGAGCGGGTGCAGTGATTTGGCTGGGGCGGTCGTGCTTGGGTTCAGGCTTTCCCTGTTGACACACTCGAGCACCGAAACGACGGTCGAACTGCCTGTGCCGTGAAGGGAGCAGCGCGAGGCGGACGATGCCTTCAGACTTATGAGCCGGACGAGTACCCGTCCTGTGGACGAGTTGCAAGGGTGCGCCGTTTCCGCGACGTTGTGTGGTAATCCGCCGGCCGGGTAACTCAGGTGGTGACGCGTTGCCGACGACCTACGCAGAAGAGGTAGGAACCCGCCTACGGCGCATTCGCATGCAGCAAGGTCTGTCGCTGCAGGATGTGGAGAGGCGTTCAAGAGGGAGATGGAAGGCGGCGGTCATTGGCTCCTACGAGCGCGGGGACCGCAATATCAGCGCAGCGCGTCTTTGCGAGCTCGCCGAGTTCTACGGCGTGTCCGCCTCCGAAGTACTCCCGCAAGATGACGCCCCGCGACCCGTAGACTACTCCCGGGGCGTGGTGCTCGACCTGAGCAAGCTGGACGATTCGGAGCGGTGGGGAGGCGTGCGTCGCTATGCGGAGTCGATCCAGCTCGAGCGGGGCGACTTCAACCGGCAAGTGCTGTCCGTGCGATCCGACGACCTGCGTGCGCTCGCCGTCATCATGGGAACGAGCCCTGACCAGCTTCTCGATGGCCTGCGCGACGCGAACATTCTCGTCGAGGGCTGATGTGCCAGCTGCCTGCACTTGACCCGGCGACGCCCTCTCCTGCTCTCACCAAATGACTCCCGCCTCACCGCTGTTGTGGCAAGGGTCTGCGTCTGCCACCGCGACGCTCCACAGAGGTCCGGTAGGTCATCAGGTGCGACAGGAGCGGGATCATGCCCGCAGCGAGCACGATATCGCCCAGCGATACGATCGTGCGCAGGGGCGGCAGTGGCACCACGTCTGCGAGGTAGCCGAAGCGCGTCCTGTCGGTCATGATCTCGTGCTTGCCCTCCAGCGGCTCGCTGCCCGGTAGTCCGATGGCAGTTATGGCTTCGGGAGCAACCGGCATGGCACCGTTCGCGGCGAGGACAATCCCGTTCAGCAGAAGGCCGAGGAAGATCAGCGGCATGCCCGGCCGATAGCGGTTCAGCAGCGCCCACGCCGCGACGAGCAGCTGGCTGGTGAGCAACAGACCGGTCGTGAGAGGGTTGGGCAGCGGCACGCGCGACCAAGCGGCTTCTGTGGCCAGCTGCAGGGCGAGTCCGACCAGGAGCACCCAAGACCACCCGACGACCTCCGCGATTCGGCTCAGGCGGCCGCCGCGGAGGTAGCCGATGGCGACGGCAAGGCCGAGGACGAGGATCGTGAAGGGCAAACGCTCCTCCGCTCCCGCCGGTGGTGACCGTTTGGCCTGGGGACTGCCGCCTCCCCCAACGATACAGGCCGGACGCTGGCGGGAGACTCAAGAGAGAAGACCCGCCCCGCCCGCCGCCTGCGGCGGCCTCCCGGAGGAGCCGTCATGACCTCCACTGGACGTCCTCTGCGCAACGCGGACCTATTGCCGCGCATACCGGCGATGCCGCAACCAACATCTGTCCCGCCCACCCGGGCTTCCGGCCCGGCCCGGCGCCTGGAGGATGGTGTGTCCGGAGCCTGGGCATTGGCGGGAGCAGTCGGCTGGCTGCTCCTGCTCACAGCTGCGGTGACGATCCAGCCGCAGCCCTCTGACGCCGACGCGATTCCCACGTTCCTCGATGCGCTGTTCATGAACATGCTCGCCCTGACCCTCTCGGCCACCACCTTGGGGTTGGCCGTCCGGCGCCGCGCAGGGTTCGCCGCGTCCCTGGCCGGCTCAGGCGTGCTCCTCGCGGCGGTCCTGCTTTGCCCGGTAAGCGGGCACCACGAGATGGGTCTCTGGTGGTACGGACAACTCGCCTGCTGCGGAGGTCTTATTGCCATGAGCCTGGCCGGGCTCCTGCGTGCCCCGGCCGTCGGGGACTAGCGCTGGGCAGGCAGGCGCCCACGACGAAGGGCGGCCGGCGGGCAGGTCGTATACCTGGCGATTCGAAGCGGCCACTTGAGCGCAACGGCTCCACACCCTTGGCAGCTAGGCTGATCACGACATGTCGTCACCACAGGAGACTCCGGACGCTCCCCGTGATTCAGGCGGCGGGCGGCGTGGACGGCCTCGTCGCAGCGGGCGCGGGGATGCAGCGGCACAAGCGGGTCGACCGCCTCGTCGGGGTGGGGCACGCCCCGACGAGGAGGATCGTGTCGCCGAACTCGCACGTCCCCTCGAGCGCGTGCTGCGCCGTCTGCCGGAGGTCGAACGGCGGGTCGTGGAGCTGCGGATGGGGCTTGTGGACGGCTACTCACGCAACCTTGCCGACACCGCCCGAGGGCTGGGACTCACGATCCAGGAGGCCCGGGAGATCGAGCAGCGCGCCTTCGAACGGATACGCGAGGTCGTGCCGCTGCAGCACCTGCAGAAGTACCTCAGTTGATCCGGAACCTGTCGTGCCCGCGGTCAGGCAGGCCCAAGAGCGCGACTACGACTAGTCCCCAGAGTCAGGCCCGTCCGCTTCCGTGGCAGTCTTGTGTTCCCCACCCCCTGGTCCCACGGCCCCTCACCGGGCCAAGCCAAGACCGCTTTTCCACCCGAATCCCCTCCTGGCCCCCTTTGGTCGCTGACTACTGATGTCATCCCTGCAAGAGCTCATCGAAGTACGTGCCGAGCTGACCGGGCCCGTAGTCGATCACCTGCAGGCGCTCGTATCGGATTGGCAGATACTCGCTGATCTGTCCTTCGCCGACTTGCTCTTGTGGTGCCGCGAGCGCGACCGACTCGTTGTCGTGGCCCAGATGCGCCCTTACACGGCCCAGACCCTCTATCACGAGGATCTTGTCGGTCGGGTCTTCGAACCCCAGGAGCGACCGACAGTAGTTCGAGCCTTCACCGAACGCCGGATCGCACGGAAAGGCAACCCTGATTGGTCAACGGGGGTGCCGGTACGCGAAGAAGCTATTCCGGTCAGTTTCGAGGATGAGGTCATCGCGGTGGTAACCCGTGAGGCGAACCTCTCGATGGTGCGTTCACCGTCGCAACTCGAGCTCACCTACCTGCAGACCGCTGGTGAACTCGCGCTGATGCTCGCCGACGGCCAGTTCCCCTTCCGAGGAGAGGATCCCGAGCGGGAGCTCGCTCCTCGGGTCGGCGATGGTCTCATACGCCTCGAGCCCAATGGGGTCGTCGCGTATGCAAGCCCGAATGCGATCAGTGCCTACCGACGGCTCGGGGTGGTCGACGACATCATCGGCCGTCATGTGCGCGAGTTCGACCTCGACGACGAAGCGGTCATGCTGGCTCTCGCGGACGGAGAGTCACTCGAAAGTGAGGTCGAGGCGCGCGGTGCCGTCGTTCTCCGTCGACTGATCCCCCTCGTGCACCGTCACGAAGTGCTTGGCGGGATCATGATCATGCGTGAGGTGACAGAACTGCGGCGGCACGAGCGAATGCTGCTCTACAAGGACGCGACGATCCGCGAGATCCACCACCGCGTGAAGAACAACCTCCAGACGGTCGCATCGCTCCTGCGTCTGCAGTCGCGGCGGCTGCAGAGCAGTGAGGCGAAGGAGGCGCTGGCGGAATCGGTGCGACGCATCTCCTCGATCGCGCTGGTCCACGAGACCCTGTCGCAGGAGAGTCGTCAGCGGGTGTCGTTCGACAAGGTGGCTCAACGCCTGGTCGACATGCTCGAAGCGGGTCTGACGGACCCGGACAGGCCGATCCGCATGACCTTTCGCGGCAGTGCGGGCGAGCTGCCAGCCGCCATCGCCACCCCGCTAGCACTGGTGCTTTCCGAACTCGTGCAGAACAGCGTCGAGCATGGCTTTCCCTCCAACGGTGAGGAACGCAGCGGGGGAGGCGTTGAGGTCACCCTCAGCAGGCGACCTGCGAGTCTCCTGCTCAGCGTGCGAGACAACGGGGTAGGGGTGCCAGAGGGCTGGCGGCTCGACCGCGACGCGAACCTCGGGCTTCAGATTGCGAACGCCCTTCTCGAGACCGAGCTCGGGGGCAGGCTCGAAGTGCGCCGCGATGGGCCATCCGGAGGCACGGTGTGCTCCGCCGAGCTGCCACTGCCGAGCGCTGGCTCGCCGGCTTGAGGCGGGTGGGACCGCAACAGACAGCCCCGTTGGCGCCGGTCGTCTTTCTGCATGGCGCTGGCCAAGACGGGGAGATCTGGGCAGATGTCGTGCCACTCGTACCACGGCCGGTGATCGTCCACGATTTTCCCGGACACGGCGGGCGCTTCGGGGCGGCCCTCGACCGCGTCGAGGACCTGGCCGAGGATGCGATTGCGCACTTGCCTGGCGGGCGCAGGTCCGTCCTGGTTGGACATTCGCTCGGTGCAGCGGTGGCGCTCGAGGCTGCTCTTCGCCGACCGGAGTCCGTCTCGGACGTCGTCGCGGTCTGTTGCGAGCTCGACCATCAGCCGGACCGACGCGCCATGGCCGCCCTGGAGGATGGGGACTTCGAGCGCTTCACCGAGCTCATCCAACTCGGGATCGTTGGCCTACGCCCGGGCATGAGTGACCCGAACCAGCCGACCGGACCGGAGACCCATACCGATCGGGACCACCTGCCCGGCCCTGAGGCCCGTGGTCGCAAGGCGGCGGAGGAGTCGGCCCGACGACTCGAGCGCCTCGTGCGTCGCACCGGCCTGGAGACCACTGCTGCCGACTACCGGGCTGCTTCCGAGCACGATCTCACCGGACGGCTCGAGGGGCTCTCGCTGCCGGTGACCGTTCTGGCCGGCGGCAGCGACGTGCTCGTGCCACCGCGCCGGGTTGCTGCTCTCGCCGCGGAGCTTGGGGTCGAGGCGCAGGTCGTCCCCGATGCTTCCCACCAGGTGCCGTGGGAAGCTCCCGAAGCCGTCGCTCATGCGGTCGAGCGGATGCGCCGTTCAGACGCCGAGTGAGGGCGGTCGCTCTTCGAAGGGCCGCGCTGCAGACGAACCCTTACCCGTCTGGCGCCGCGGCCTCGCTGGGAATCTCGCCCAGGGAAGGGTCCTGTCCTTCGACGCCAGCAACCTGGGAGAAAATCCAGACGAGCACGATGATGAGCAGGGCGGCGACGAATGCGGCGGAAATCCAGGGCCAGCGCGCAGGGAAGCCGGGCTCGGTGGGTACGGCGAAGCCATGTGAATACAGCTCCCGCGGACCTCCGATCGGCCTGCCGGTCGCCTCCGGCTCCTGTCCACCCGGGGTCGTGAGCCGGGTCCGAGGACGCATTCCCACCTCTCCTGCTGCTGTGGGAGACCCTCTCGTGCCAGCCGCCTCAGGTCAGCTCGCGATGCGCCGCCGACGCTGCCGTGCCCGCTTCAGCGTCCGCCGTTCGTCCTCGGTTAGCCCGCCCCAGACCCCTGCGTCCTGGTTGGTGCCTATGGCGAACTCGAGACATGGCTCACGCACGTCACAGCGGGCGCAGACCCGCTTCGCCTCCTCGGCCTGATCGACGGCCGGTCCCGTGCTTCCCACCGGGAAGAACAGCTCCGGGTCCTCTTCGATGCAGGCCGCCTGGCTTCGCCAGTCCATGGTTTTCGCTTCCCCTGTCATGGTGACGCACGATCTTCGAAGCGAGCAGTAGAGCTGTGTGCCTCGCATGCTCCGTGCGGGAGGGGCTTGTGAAAGCTTTCTCGAAGTTCGGGCGAAATCTAGCGGCTCGGCTCCCCGCGAACAAGGCTCGCTTGCAAAATCTCCCGGTGTGATTGGGCGTCCGACACCCTCCACCCGTCTCGCGTCGGGGCCGAGACCGCTCACACTCCGAGACGGAGGTCGCCCACTAGGCGATGAGCGTTAGTGCGTGCGGGACGCTCGTGAAGGTGACCTCCTCGCACTCGCCCGCGTACTCCCCGTCAACCTGCAGTGGCAGCGGAGAATCGGTGCGTAACGTGAACGACGACAGGTCGCTCCAGTAGCTGGTTGCGTCGGAAGCGACGTGGGCGCCACTCGTCAGCACCTGCAGGAGGATGCGCAGGAAGGTGGCGGTCCGCAGCGAACTGACCGCTAGCAGGTCGAGGCCGCGGTCGAAGGACGCGGCAGGAGTGACCTGCAACGGTCGACTTCCCAGATAGGTGTAGGGCGTCGTGTTACCGATGATGCAGAGCGCGTAGTCGGCGCGGGACGACTGCTCGGGCAGCTCGATGGAGATGGGCAGACTCGGCCGATCGTAACCGAGGAAGAATTCCTCCAGCCCGCACCAGACGAATGACAATTGGGGTGTCGCCTGCTTCAGGCGCTGACGTCGTTCCACGAGCCGCACCACCGCGGCGTCGAAGCCAAAGCCCGCGTTGACGGCGAAGTAGCGCGTGTTGGCTCGTCCCAGCCCGATCGTCCTCGTCGTGCCAGCATGGAGCCGCTCCAGCAACGCAGCACTAACCTCGACCGGGTCGGTCGGCAGTCCGAGGTTGCGCACGAGGACGTTCGTCGCGCCGCCCGGGATGACGCCGAGCCGAACATCGGTGCCGGCGATCGCTTGTATGGCTTCGTTGGCGGTACCGTCCCCGCCAAAGGCGAAGATGACGTCGATCCCTTCCTGAACCGCGTCGGCGGCGAGGTGAGTAGCGTGTCCCCGCTGCCTCGTGCCGTGCACCTCGAGCTTCAACCCCGAGGCAAGCAACGACGCAACGGCTTCGCGTACCTTCGCGTGCGACCTGCTCGCTTGGGGGTTGAAGAGCAGCACGGCGCGCACGATCTCCCCTCGGCCTCGATGTCACGAGGCTAGCTTGGGCTTGGCTGGCGTCATGCGCTTCGCGGAGCAGAGGAACTGGCTTGGCCGACTATTCGGGGACGCCGCTAGCCCGCAAGCTCGGCATGCGGGACGGCCAGGTGGTCTATCTGCTCGCCGCACCTGAAGGTTTCCTGGAACTGCTCGAGCCACTTCCCCGGATCACCATCCGCAGACGCCTGTCCGGTCCGGTGGACTTGGCAATTGCCTTCACCACGACCCGGCGACAGCTTGCCCGCGCATTCGAACACCTCCGGCCCGAGATCACCTCCAGCGGAGGACTGTGGATCGCCTGGCCGAAGCGTTCCCTATCCGCGCAAAAGCCCAGGTCGGAGGGCATTTCTGCCCCTTACTGCGAGTAGCTAGGGGTCGCGTAGGGGTCGCGTCGCCCGGCAGGGGTCGCAGACCACACCGCATGCGAGGGGTCCCACCCCCGCGTACGAGTACGCGCGGTCGGTCGTGCGAGGTTGTGCGCAGGGCTTGACGAGGCCAACGCAGGCGGGCGCTGCCCCGCTGTCATGTAGGCGAGGA
>JBHELG010000157.1:0-13357 GCA_046263195.1 Nitriliruptorales bacterium
GTCGGTCATGGGAGGGCACGTCTTCGGGCGCGGGACCATCCTCTACTACTTCCTGCAGTTCGCGACCATGGCGATCCTGTTCCTGGCGGCGAATACCGCATACAACGGCTTCCCCCATCTCGCCAACGTCATGGCGAAGGAGGGCTACCTGCCGCGTCAGCTGGCCAACCGCGGAGACCGCCTCGTCTACTCGAATGGAATCCTGATCCTCGCCGGGGCGGCAGCCCTGCTCATCGTCGCCTTCGGTGGGATCACCACCGCTCTCATCCCGCTGTACGCGGTCGGTGTCTTCACTGATTTCACCCTCGCCCAGGCGGGAATGGTGCGCCGCCACCGGCGGGTCAAGGGTGACGGTTGGAAGCTGCGACTGGCAATCAGTGGTGTGGGCGCCTTGGCGACCGGTGTCGTCCTCGTCGTTGTCGTCATTTCGAAGTTCACGACCGGTGCTTGGATCCCCGTCGTCGTCATACCCATCATCATCCTGCTCTGCAAAGGTATGCACCACCATTACGAGCGTGTCGGGAACGCTTTGCAAGCCGAGCCCGGCTGGCGGCCGCCACGCATGCAGCACACGGTCATCGTGCTCGTGGCGGGAGTCCACAAAGGCGTGCTGCGAGCGCTCGCCTACGGGAAATCCCTCGCCCCCAACTACCTGACAGCCCTGACCGTGGTGGACAGCGAGGAGCAGCGCGAATCCATCGAGAAGCAGTGGGAGGAGTACAAGGTCGACGTCCCGCTGACGGTCATCGCCTCGTCGTATCGTGAGCTCACGCGGCCGGTGCTTCGCTTCCTCGACGACCTCGACGAGCGCTGGGAGAACGACATCATCACGGTGATCATCCCAGAGTTCGTCGTGAGCAAGTGGTGGGAACAGCTCCTGCACAACCAGAGCGCCCTCATGCTGAAGGGACGCCTGCTGTTCCGAAAGAACACGGTGGTCACTTCGGTGCCGACGCATCTTGGCGACTGAACCGGTCTGACCTAGGGCATCTCCAGGGTTGGGTCCCGGTCGTCGCGAGCACTACGCCCCCGGGATTGCACGGCAACGGCGAGCGCCTGGGTTGCGGGGGAGTCGGCGAGGGGGAGCGTCACCGCGAACGTGGTCCCCTCACCCCGGCGTGAGGAGACGTCGATCGTCCCGTTCATGGCGCGGATCAAGGAGGCAGAGATCGCGAGTCCGAGCCCTGTCCCGCCTCCGGCCTCGGCACCGACACGGTAGAAGCGTTCGAAGATCATCTCCAGCTCCTCTGCCGGGATACCGGGTCCGGTGTCAGCGACCTCGATGACAACCCGCCCCTCCCGGCGATGCGCTGCGAGATGCAGCCGGGCGTCCGGCCCGCCGTGTCGGACGGCGTTCGTGACGAGGTTGGTCAGGACCTGCAGCAGTCGTTCGGGATCAGCTCGTGCGTACAACTCCGACTCGGCTTCGACGTCGGCTTGTCGAGGGTCGTGCTGCATGCCCCTCAGCAGGGCCTCGCGGAGCACGAGCTCGACCTCCACAGGCTGGAGGTCGAGAGGGATGCCTTCGTCGAGGCGGGCGAGAAGCAGGAGGTCGTCGACGAGGCGTCCCATTCGATCCAGTTCGGCCAGGGCGGCGTTCAGTTCACGTCGGTGCACCTCCCCACCGGGCGCCTCGGCGAGAAGCTCGATCTTGCCTCGTGCCACCGTCAGCGGAGTACGCAGCTCGTGCGACGTGTTTGCCACGAACTCCTGGTGGGAGCGGAACAGGTCCTCGATTCGTGCGAGCATCCGATTGAAGGCCTGCGTGACACGTTCGACCTCCTCGGTCGCTCCTTCGCCACGAACACGCCGCGACAGGTCGTCCGCTGCCTGGATCTCCTCGATTTCACGGCTGAGACGAGTCAGTGGGGAGAGAGCACGTCGAACACCGACCAGCCCCAAGAGGACGGCGAAGGCGAAGCCGGCTCCTGTCGCCAGCAGAAGTGCTCGGAGCAACGCTGACACCGTGCCTTCCAGGGGCTGGGAGGAAGCCGCGACGACAAGGGTGCCGATCTGCTCACCTTCGGAGGCGAGGGGAACCCCGAAACCGCGGATCGGAGGGCTGGTCGCGGCGAGACGCCAAAACCGCGGCTCCTTCGCCTCGAACATGTCCCTGGAGCCTGGAACGGCCCGGAGGTCGAGTGCACCCGCGCTTGTGAGTACCCGTTCTCCGACCCGGACGGCGACCACGCGGTCTTCGGGAATGCTCCGAGTGGCCAGCCACCGAGACGAGGCCTCCGCAAGCTCTGCGCCGCTCCCGGCTTCGCCGGCAGGACCGCGGCGGAAGTCCGCGACGAGGCCCACGAGTTGCCCGTCGAGTTCCTGCGTCAAATGGCGCCTGGTGAGCTGGGCAGCCAGGGAGGTCACGACCAACAGCGTCGCGAGGACGAGGAGACCGTAGGTCAGGACGAGGCGGATGGAGAGTCGTGCGGTGCGTCGGCCTCCGACTCCAGGGCTGGCTGGGCCTGTCACAGTCGCCTCTGCTCGATCTTGCCCACCGGTCGCCCGTCGCGGGTCAATCTTGCTCGTCGTCCTTGTCGGCTTCGCGCTGGTCGCGATGGTCGGGTTCGGCTTCGTCGACCTTCTCGCAGTCCTTCTCGCCTGGATCCCACACCTCATCCTCCTCGCAGCCGTACTCGTAGTCGTCCGTGAAGGAGAAGGACACGTAGCGTGGAATGTCGACCACTTCTCCCCCCGCAGGCAGGGGGGAGGGCACGAGTGGGGCTTGGCCGGACCGGCGGCCAACAATTGCCTGCCGGCGCACCTCCAGGTCGCCTGCTGTGACAGGTGGTTTCAGCGCGGGCGGTACCGGTAAGGGGGGCGGTGGCAGCGCTGGTGGCGCTATGGGCGCCGCGAGGGGTGCCGGGGTGTCGTGTGGTGGCTCGCCCTGCAACTCGATGACGGCGGGTAGCGGCAGCTCACTGTCGCTCCCACCGAGGTTCAGCATGACCCCGGCGAGGAAGGTCAGGGCGGCGAACAGGGCTACCCCTGCGAGTCTCATCCAGCAGCCACCTGTGGCGAGACCTTGCTGTCCGGCACGACGAAGCGGTACCCGAGGCTGCGCACCGTCTCGATCATCCCACTGCCTATTTTGCGTCTCAGCGCGCTCACATACACGTCGACCACGTTCGACCCGGGATCGAAGTCGAGCTCCCACACCATCTCGAGGAGCTGCTGGCGAGAGAGGACCTGACCGGGGTGTCGCATGAAGGTGGCGAGGAGTTCGAGCTCACGGGCTGACAGCGGCACCTCCTGACCCGAGAAGACGGCCCGGTGAGCGGAGAGGTCGAGGGTCAGGGGGCCGGCCCGCAGTTTCGTGGACCCCTCCTCCGCCCATCGCAGCCGGGCGCGGATACGGGCGGCGAGCTCTTCGACGGAGAAGGGCTTCGTGATGTAGTCGTCCGCCCCGGCATCCAGCCCTCGCACCTTCGAGGCGACGTCGTCGAGCGCGGTCAGGGCGATGACCGGCAGGGAGGGCTTCGCGATGCGCAGGTCCTCCAGTACCTCCAGACCGCTCCTGCCGGGGAGACGGAAGTCGAGCAGGACCAGGTCGACCGAGAGGCTGCAGGCGAGATCCGCGGCAGACGTGCCATCGGCGATGGAGGTGACGGTGAAGCCCCTCGGTTGAAGCCCCCGCTCGACGATTTCGCGGATGCGTGGGTCGTCCTCTACGACCAGGACATGCGTCATGGGTGCCCCTCCCTCGGGTTTCACTGCCCTGTCATTCCGTTCGGCCTCCGCCCCTACGCCCGACGGTCCCCCGCCATCCCCGGGGGCGTCGGGGTGTCCCTCGCCGTGCACGGAGGCTTGGGAGTGTCCCGCCCCAGGTCCGGCGGGGAGACCCGCGCGCGCTCGTGTCCTGCGGCCGTTCCGAGGGGCGCCTACGCCCCACCAGGTCCGGAAGTTACGCGGCCGCAGGAGCGAAGTCTGCGACGAGGGGGAGTTAGAGGTCGCGGCTTGGAGACGGAAGGCGCGGGCGTACAAGCCGTTGCCCTCGACGAGTTCATCGTGGGTGCCCTCCTCGGCGACACGGCCGCCATCGAGGACGTAGATCCGGTCGGCGTGGCGGACGTTGAGCAGACGGTGAGTGACGAAGAGCGTCGTGCGGCCCTGGACGAGGCGCGTGAGCGCGCGAAGGACCGTCTCCTCGGAGGCCGCGTCGAGCCCGGCCGTGGGCTCGTCGAGGAGCAGGATCGGGGCGTCGCGGACGAGGGCGCGGGCTATGGCGATGCGCTGGCGTTGTCCCCCCGAGAGCGTTGCTCCACGCTCCCCGACGACGGTGTCGATCCCATTCGGGAGCCGGGCGATGAACTCGTCGCAGTAGGCCAAGTGGGCGGCTTCCTCGATCTCTTCGCGACTGGCCTGCGGTCGTCCGTAGGCGATGTTCTCTCGGATGGTCGCCTGGAAGAGCAGCGGCTCTTGGAGGACGACCGCTACCTGTTCAATGAACGACTCGAGGCGGTAGTAGCGGACGTCGCACCCGTCTACAAGGATCCGCCCCGAATGGGGGTCGTAGAGACGCAGGAGGAGGCTGATGAGGGTGCTCTTCCCGGCCCCCGTGGCCCCCACGATGCCCACGACTTCACCGGGGCCCGCCTGCAGATCGACGCTGCGGATGACCTGATGTCCCGGCTGGTAGGCGAACGAGACCCCCTCGAAGCGAAGGTCCCCTGTTAGCCGTTCGACTTTTCGACCTGACGAGGACGGCTGGGGCCGCTCCCCGAGCACCGCGATGAGCCGTTCCGCGCGCACTCGGGCCTTGGCAATCTTCGCGGACATCTTCGACAGCGACAGCATCGGGCTCTGCAGGTCACGGGCATAGTCGATGAAAACGATGAGGGTCCCAACGCTCAAGGCTCCGGACAGGACCCTGAAGGCGCCGACGCTGACGAAAGCTGCGAATCCGACGGCGGTGACGATGTTCAGCGCCCACGAGTAACGACCCTCGAGTCGGGTCACCTCGAGACCCGCCTCGAGCATCCGTCCGGTCTCCTCCTCGAACCGGCGGGTCTGGAAGCCCTCGCGGCCGAAGGCCTTCACGACCCGGATCGAGGAGATCGACTCCTGGGTGAGGGAGGCGACGCCACCCTCATGCTCGCGGACGCGCCGCTCCTCGTCCCGAATGCGTCGCCGGTAGCGGGAGGCGGTCAAGGCGATAGCGGGGGAGGTGGCCACAGCCACCAGGCCAACCTGCCAGTCGACCACCAGCATGACGCCGAAGACCCCGACAAGGTGAATCAGCCTTGTGGTCGCCTTCACGGCGAGGTCGTCGGTGAGGGTCTCCTGCACCTTCGTGACGTCGTTCGTCACCCGCGTGATGAGATCGCCCGTGCGCTGACTGTCGTGGAAGGCCAGCGGGAGCCGCTGAAGGTGCTCGAAGAGGCCGCAACGGAGACTGAAAGCGACACGCTGACCGGTGGCGGTGATGAAGAACGTCTTCACGTAACTCGCGAGCCCACTCAGGGCGGCGATGGCGATGATGGCGAGGGCGACAGCCAAAATGAGGCGGGGCGCATCGACAGGGACGCCGGGGCGTCCCACCTGAAGTACGTCGTCGACAAGGACCTTCAGTGGCCACGGCTTGAGAAGACCGACGAGGCTGGCTCCGATGACGCCCGAGATCGCGGGTAGCAATCCACGCCAGTAGGGCCGGACGAAGGGGAGGAAGGGAGAGATGATGTCGAGACCCAGGCGCTGTCGCCAGCCCGGGTGGGAGGGTGCCGGGCCATCAGCCACGAGCGTGCTCCTCGGTCCGTATCGCCGAGCGGAAGGCCTCTTCGTGCTCGTCGAGCCACTGGAGCAGCTTGGTCGCGCGCTGCAACTTCGCTGCCCGGGAGCGCTGGGGGACAGCGCGGTGGTGACGGTAGCGAGCGAGCGCACGCTTGAGGATCCGGGCACGGATGTACCAGGAGATGAGGGTCAGCTCCGTGCCGGCGATGGGGGTGACGACGGCGTACGCCGCCATGAACGCGGCGGCCCGGCCGAGATCCAGGGCCGTCTTGCCCGGCCGGACCACAGCGAAACTCAGCAGCGCGATGGCCAGATCCAGGGTGCGGGCGTCCACGTGGGCGTTGTCGTAATCGAGCATCGCTGCGACCTGCCCGTCCTGGAGCACGAAGCTCTCCCGGCGGCAAGAAGCGTGGACGACGATCGCTGGCGGCGGTTCGACTGCCGCAAGCCGCGAGCACGTCGTCGTGAGGCTCTTGCGAAAAGCGCTTGGCCAGCCGGGAGGAAGTGGATCCGCGGACCCGAGGGGGTGCGGCTCTGTCGGCCGGAGAAGGGGCCGCTTGCTCGCCGAGGGCGCACGCAGGCTCTCGCATGCGGGAAGCTGAGCCAGGCCCGCCGCAAGCTCTTCATGAATGGGGACGAACCCTGGACGGGCTGGGAGCCCGAAGTCTGCGACGAGACGATGATAGAAAGCGAGGGTGCGGGCGCAGACCCGAACGTCTTCCTCCGAGTGACAGCGCTCGCCTGACACGAAGGTGGTCACACGGTAGATCTTTTCGTCGAGGGCAAGTAAAGACGTGCCCTCGATCATCGTCCTCAGGGGCGGAGTTGGGAAGCCCCGCCGGGAGAGATGCCCCATGAGGGCATGCTCGAAGGTCACACTCTCGAGCGTGCGGCGAGTGTGGGAGCGACGCACGACGTAGGAGCCGGTATCCGTTCGAACCAGGAAGTTGTCGTTGACGCGGCCGTCCGGTAGGTACGTCACCGAGCTGGGGGTCCCCAGGCGGAAGGCCCGACAGACCTCGGCAAGCACACTGGGAGGCAGTTGAGGCTCCACCCCTACTCCTCTTGGTTTGGTCCCCGCATCGGACCAGTTCCCCTCGGCCGCCCGGTCCTCGTCAGGTCCCCTCCGCCTCCGGTCCGACACCCTGCAGCCGCTGAGGGCAGGTTGTAGGAGGGCACCAGTTCGGGCACGTGGTCAAATTCCCGCGCGTAGAAGGTGATGCGGGCCTGCCACGCCTCCTCGTGGAGATGACGCTTCCGGACGGCATGGAGGAGGGTCGCGAGGAGGCTCTCGGACCAGAAGTAGGTCAGAGCATCGAGCCGGGCGGGACTCTGACGGCGGTATTCTTCGAGGAACGTCTGGGTCGCCTCCTCAGCCGCCGGGCCGCCACACCCCCGCTTGAACACCTCTGCCCGGGCCCGATGGATGAACTCGGCCACGTCTTTGGCGGGATCTGCGGGAGCGGCCCGGTCGAGATCGATAACGGTGACCACATCGGGGGTGACGAAGACGTGACCAGGGTGAAACCTGCCATGGGTCTGGCACTGCGACGCCGCGACCGAACGGGCGCGATGCGCCAGCTCGTCCATGCATGTGCGGAGCAGGCCGCCGAGATGAGGATGGCGCTCGACGGCCTTCGACAAGCGCCGGGAGAGACGCTCTGAAGCCCGCGAACGCTCGTCTCGGGGGCCGACCCGGAGCGAAGATGTGTGGAGCCTCGCCAGCCAACGTGCTGCCGCGCGTATCCCCTCCAGCCAATCAGCCTCGTCGGGCCGGAGGTCGCCGAGACACCTGCCCGGCGCACGTCGCATGACGATCGCACTCTGAGCGGGTGACCATCGCAGTGGCTCGGGGACCCGGTAGGGCGACCCGGGTCCGAAACCCTGCTGCCAGACCGCCCTGAGGATGCGATAGGAGGCGCTGCCCTCGTTTCGGTCCGGGTAGAGCTTGACGACAAGGGGTGGTCCCTGGGCGGGGATCCATTCGATCGCTTCCCGGTCTCCTGGCCGGCGTGGGGACCCCTCCGGGCCCACCCAGGCTCGTCCGGGTGGCAGGAGACCCTCGGCAACGAGCGCGGCGAGGCCCTGCGCACCCTCTCGGCTCGCCGTGGTCACGACCACCTCCCGAAGCGGCCAGCAAGAGCGGTCTCGAACTCACCGCCATGGAAGGCGACCGCACCCTTCCATCCCTTGTCGTCCGGCTCACGTTTACGCAGGTATCGGGCCAGGGACGACAGAGCGTGTGCGGCCGCGTAGAAGGTGAGATTGGTGAGCTGGCCGAGGGGGACGTGAGCGGTGTACTCCTCGAGGAAGACGTCGGTCAGCGCCTCTGGGCAGGTCGAGCTGTACTTGAAGTTCTTCCAACGCAGTCGGTGGAGGAACTCGTCGACGTCTCGGGCAGGGTCGGCGGGGCGGCTCCGGTCGAGGTCGATCACAGTGGCGGTTTCGCCATCAAGATAGACGTGGACGTCGCGGAACTGGCCATGGGTCTGGACGAGGCGGGATGGTCGTTCGGCCTGCTCCGCGAGGTCGAAGAGGCGCTGGAGCATCCCATTCAGGCGGACGACCCAGTCGGGGTTGGCTGCGGCCGCCCGGGTGAGACGACGGCTCAGACGCGCAAGATTCCGCCACACTGTCCACGGCAGGCCGACCCGTACGGTGCTCGTGTGCAGGTGCGCCAGCCAACGGGCTGCCTGGCGCACGCCCTCGTCTCCGGCCCCTGCCCCCGAGCCATGGCCTGCGCGCAGCTCGTCGAACAGCGTGACACCCCGCGCTTCCCGCATGACGAGGATGCGGTGCTCGGGCAGGTAGGCAAGCGGTTCAGGGATGCGGTAGGAGGCAGGGTCGGAGAAGCCCGCCTGCCACAGGGCGGACATGACTGCATGGCAGTTCGCGTCGTCCTCCTCGCCGGAGTAGACCTTGACGAAGAGCGTGTCGCCGTCCTGGAGCCGGCATTCCGCAGTCACCTTCGTTACGTCCGCGGTGTCGACGAAACGGAGCGTGTACGCCCCGCTCCCGCCGACACGCCCCGCAGACGCGAGAGGCCCGATGACCCGCTCGGTGACGAAGGCGGAGTCTTCCAGAAGTCTGACGCCCTGCGGCAGCCCACCCAACCGTCATCCTCCGCGACAAGCGGGGAGGGCCCCGCCGAAGTGAGCAACGGCGTCATCGAGGCAGTAGGGCTCGGTCCCCGCAGCGGCGACGCCGCCGCAGGCGATGACGAGGTGGAAGTGGGAGGTATGGGAACGAACGCGGAAGACGATGCCGTGACCCACCTGATGATTGGGCTCCACCCAGCTCGTGGCCTCGTCGAACGCCAGGCGTACCGAGACAGCGACGTTCCCGGCCCGCGCTCCGCGACGCCTCTCATCCCCCTCGCTCACGAGGCAGCCGCGACCCTCGCGGAGCAGCCTCAGGTAGTCGGGTGAGAGGCAGAAGTCGACCGCAAGGCCGGTGACCCCTGGGGGCCAGCGGTAGCAGACGACGAGTTCCTCTCGACCGGTCGGGAGCAGGACTCCCTTGCGGGTTCCGTTGAGGGGGCTGGCGGGATCCACGTTCACGAGTTCGAGGCTCGCGCCGGCCGCTGAGGTGGACGCCGCCGCTACTTCGTGGAGGTCGTGTTCGAAGCCGACGTCACTGAGCGCCCCAGGATGGTTCGGCGGGCGCTCCATGTAGGCGTGCAGTTCCTCCTGCCAGTTCCAATCGTCGCTGGGATTGCCAATGACCTCCGCGCCGCCTGCGGGCGTGGCGGCGAACAGGGCGGTCAGCCTCCCCCCGCGGGGGGGCGACAGGACCGCATACAGGAGCCCATTGGAGAGGGCTGCCTCCTTCTCGCCGTCGCCATCGAGGTCGACCAGATCCGCGCGCGGCTGATGGGTTGCCGAGAACGAGCGTGCGGCGGCCAGCATGGGCAGACAGGAGCGAGCGTGGCTGGCGGTGGCCCGGGCCCAGGGAGCAGGTTCCGCCATTCGGTGGGCGGGAGAAGTCTCCGAGTGCCACGCCGTCTCATACGTCGAGGCCAGCAGGTGCTTCCACGCCAGCTCAACGAGCGCCCCATCGACACCATCCCGTGCGGCAGATCTGATCGCCTCTTCGGCGTCGCCAAGATGGCTCCGGTAGGGCGCCCAGGCCTGGGCATCCCACCAGCCGCGATAGTCCTCCCCCGCTCCGCGCCGGGCCAATTCGAAGAACGTGCCGGCCTCGGCGGTGATGACATGACGCGCAGGATGTGCGTCAAGCCAGGACGTGAGCCGGACGGGGACGAGCCGCTCATTGCGGATGAGCCAGTCCAAGAACTCCGCGTATGCGGGGAGGGCGTGACGCTCCCAGCTGGCCAACCCCGCCGTGCGCTCGAGATCATCGGCGTAGACGAGAAGCGGGGGGTGCACCTGCGCGTAGGCGGACGTGACGATCCGTTGCAGCAGGTGCCAGTCTTCCCGGCTGCGCGGCGGAATGCAGTATCGGAGCCAGGACGAGATCGGCACGGCGACGAGATCTTGGGCTCCTGCGACCAACCCTGGTGCCGGCAGGTCGGGGGCATGCGGGATCAGGTTCTGCCGGTACTGGTAGGGGCCGGCGGCATCGAAGCGACGGCGTGGGCTGGAGGGTTCCTCGCTTCCACGGTGGGGAACGTCCCCGGACGGGGAGGAGGGGTAGAAGAGGCGGTCGTCGATGAGGACGGCACGGAAGCCTCCGTTCGGCAGCTGCGGGGAGGTCAGGATGGAGGCGAGTGACGACGTCTCCCACACGCGTTCCGGCACCCAGAACGTGGCGATGTTTCCAGGGTCGCAGCTGAAATGGCGCCGACAGAGAGCGAGGTGCTCGAGGATGCTGCGACGGTTCAGCGTCTGAGGTAGCACCGTCATGATGCCGTCGGCATAGGTGCCGCCGACGAGCTCGACCAGCCCGGCCGCATGGAGACGGCCGATGAGCTCGAGAAACCAGGGGGCGTGCCAGGCAGCGGCCTCGATGAGCGTGCCGCTGATGTGCAGGTTCGCCGGAACCTGGCGCTCCTCGTGGAGGCGAAGCACCGCCGCGTATCCTGCGACGAGCTCGTCGATGCCCTCGCGATCGTCATAGCCGGTCGTCACGAGGTACTGGTTCGCATGGTGCACCAGGGCGACCCCTACCCTGGGCTCAGGCGCGTCGCCTCCCGAGTTTCGTCGCCATGTGGGTTCAGGCACATCGGTCCCCCGTACTCGACGTCCCAGCCAACGCGGGGACCAGGGCTGGCGCCTTGCGGCGGCGGCGGGCCAAGGTGCGGAGGTAGAGCTCCTCGTATCCGTGAGCCGGCCGCTCCCAGGAGAAGTCCGTGGCCATCGCACGTTTCTGCAGGCTCGTCCAGGCCGTGCCGTTCCGGTAGACGGCGAGGGCTGCCGCGACGGATGCGACCAGCTCTTCGCGGCAGCGCTGCGCGAAGGTGAAGCCGAGACCCAATTGTGGATCCACGCGATGGTCGGGGATCGTGTCGGCCAAGCCGCCCGTGCGCCGCACGACGGGGATCGATCCGTAACGGAGAGCCACGAGCGGGGCGAGCCCAAAGGGCTCGTAGGCGGATGGGGACAGGAAGACATCGGATCCCGCGTACACGAGACGGGCGGTCGCCTCGTCTCCAGTGGGGTGGAAGGCGACGGTGCCGGGGTGGACGGCAGCAGCCTGCTGGAGATCCCGGCGATAGCGCCCGTCCCCGGAACCGACGACCACGACCTGCGCTCCGAGCGCAACGAGGCCCGACAGTGACGAGCAGAGGAGGTCGATGCCCTTCTGGGCCGACAGTCGAGCAACCATGCCCGCCACAGGCCTGTCGGGATCGGGAGTAAGACCGCTCTTGCGCTGCAGCGCAAGCTTGTTCAGCCTTTTGCGCTCGAGCGTGTCCTTCCCGTACGTGGCGGGTATGTGAGGGTCAACCTCTGGCGCGAACTCGTCGTAGTCGATTCCGTTGAGGATCGCTCCCATCACGTGACGGCGGGCTCGGAGGAGACCGTCCATTCCGAGTCCGTGAGCCGGGGTGAGGATCTCCGAGAGGTAACCGGGACTCACGGTGGTCACGGCGTCCGCAAAGGTGATTCCTG
Organism: Nitriliruptorales bacterium; assembly: GCA_046263195.1. Lineage (GTDB taxonomy): Bacteria > Actinomycetota > Nitriliruptoria > Nitriliruptorales > JAHWKO01 > JBHELG01. Next base: position 11,802 of record JBHELG010000157.1, read on the forward strand.
ACGCGAGCAGGCTGCCGTCAACTCCGCTTTTCAGACCGAGGAGCGCCCGGTCGACTGGCCTCACCCGGCCCTGATGAGCGAGGTTGTGGATCGTGAGGACCGTCCCGGTCTCAGCCAGAGCCCTGCCTCGCCGGCCAATGCGCGCATAGGTGGGGACGAGAGCGCAGTGCCAGTCATGGACGTGGATGATGTCGGGTCGCCAGTCATCTTCGGCGGCGAAGGCGGCAACCGCCTGCGAGAAGGCGACGAAGGGGGCCACGTCGTCGTCCGCGTAGCCGTACAGGCGATAGGGGGCTACCCGCCTGTCGATGACGAGCACGTGCACGTCACGCTGCCGGCCGAGCGAGCGGACGTCCATGTCCTCACGGTGACGTTGGCCCAAGGAGACTCGGATCGACCCGTGCACTTGGCCGAGCTCCATGCTCGCGTAGCGGGGGAGGACGAGTCGCACGTCGTGTCCGCGCTGGGCCAACGCTTTGGGAAGGGCAGCGCCGACATCGCCGAGTCCACCGACCTTCGCCAGTGGATAGGCCTCAGCGATGGCGAAGAGCACCTTCAAGGGGCGTGAGACCGTCACCGTCCATCCACTCCCTGGCAAGTTCCAGCCAACGTCGCAGGAGCTCGTTTCTCGAGTTCCTCAAGACGCACAGCTCGTAGTGCAGGCTCTGCAGGAAGGTCCGTCCCACATGTAGTGCGACCCGTTCCCGCCCGGCTGTCCCTCCCCGCTCGCGGTAGCTCAACCAGAAGTCAGCAGCGGCCGTGAAACCCGCCGCCACCTCACCGAGGCGGAGGAGGGACATGATGAGGAGCTCGCCGATGGCGTAGCCGACGTCGAACGCGGGCTCGCGAAGCGCGAACGTGTCGAAGTCGACCGCCGTCACGACCTCGCCATCGATGAGCAGGTTCTTGGGGTGCAGGTCCCCATGGGAGGGGACCGCTGGTTCGGGCCCGGACCCGAGACTGTCGAGGAGCCGTGCCGCGAGTTGCCGGATGGCTGGCGCCTCGGAAGGGTGGGCGGCAGCAAGTTCCCGCTCGTAACGTCGAATGCTCCCCAGGTGGGCGTCGCAGACCGCGGCTGACACGGGGAGCGACTGCAAGGTTACGAGCCAGCCCGCTGCCCGAACGGAGGCGGCATCAGCCTTCTGGCTTCCGAGCGCGTCGGCCCAGGGAACACCTGCCACCCACTCCTGTACGAGCAGAAGCCCATCCGTGCTCACACCGAGGGGTTCAGGGACGCGGAAGTGGGCAGGTGGGCGAAGTCCGGCGTCCCTCAACTGACGGAGGACGCGAGAAACCGTCCCGGCTCGCTGTCGCCGGTCGTGCTTGAGGACGATCTCGCTGCGCCTCTCATGCCCGTCACCTTCTCTTACCGCGAGACCCACGAACGCCATGCGTTTGCCCAGATGCTTCCGCACCTGGACGATCCGGCACTCGTGCACGTTGGAAGTGGCGGAAGACCAAGGAGGCAGCTCGGAAAGGGCCGAGCGTACGGCGTCCTCGGTGTCCAACATATTCGGCCGCAATCTGTCGGTAACCATTGCGTCGGGATGCTCTCA